>JAFXLG010000019.1 GCA_017531305.1 Alistipes sp. | reverse complement strand
ATACCACCCTTTTGGCGTGAGCGACCTTTGTCCACACGATAGAATCGCTCAAAGAGGTGTGATAGGTGTTTCTGCTCAACACCCTTGCCATCATCCTCAAAGCAGATGCGGCACAACTTCTCATTGTTTTCAAGTAGCGATATATAGATGTTTCTACCCTCGGAATAGGCAATGGCATTCTCGGTTAGGTTGCGAAAAATGGAGCCAATCAACGAGGGATTGCCACCAATGACAACCTCTTCGCTAAAATCGGTATGGAGCCGCAAGCGTTCATCTTCGGGCAGCATCTCCAACTCCTTAGCCACCTCATCAATTATATCGTTGATTACAACTCTCTCCTTGCCTATTAGTGCGCTACCATCCTCCATTCTTGTTATCAGCGATACATCGTTAAGCAGTCGGCGAAGGCGGTCATTGTTTGCATAGCATCGTTCGATGAGTTCCTGACGCTTCTCCTCGCTAAGGTTAATACCCGAGAGCAGAGTTTCAAGGCATACTTGAATTGATGCTACGGGAGTTTTCAGCTCGTGGTTGATGTTGTTAGTGAGTTGTCGTTTAAGACGGTTGCGTTCTTGTTCTGCTTCGTAGCGATTGACTCGCTCTATATCCTTACCAAGTTTGCGAGTGGTAAAGTATGCCACAACGCTCATAGCAAGCGTGATGGAAATCATCACAACCAGAAATGACCAGTCCGCTTCGAGCAGGTCTTGCAAGGTGCCTGAATATGGAATGGCTGTGCGGACAACAACTCGTTCCCCTCGTGTTGCAGAGTAAAAATAGTTACGTCCGTCACTTGTCGAGTGTCTGCTGATGTTATACCCCTCACCTCTTATGAGAGCGTTCGCCACCTCTGGACGACCTCGATGGTTATCAAGTGAGTCGAGTGGAATGATATTATCGTAGATAACAGCACCCGTAAGTGTGATAATTGATATTCGCAACTCTTCAAAAGGCTTGTCGTGCGTAGCGATATAATCTTCATACGGCTCACCCTCTTCGACCGTAGCGAGCAGATGGCGATTATACTGTTGTAACTGAGCATTCAAAAACTCCGATTTGTACTCTTTCTCTCTTATATACTGGTATCCAATAAAGCATAACACCATTGCCCACGAAAAGGCTATGAGTTGCAAGAAGAGTCGCTTGTGATATGATTTTTTAGTCTCTAAAGCCATAGCCAAAGCCTGAACGGGTTACAATATACGAGCCGTATGCGCCAATCTTCGAGCGCAGGCGTGTGATGTTTACATCAATGGTGCGGTCAAGAACAACAACCTCGTCGCTCCATACTCTATTTAGGATTTGCTCTCGTGAGCATATCTTTCCTCGATGTTGAATCAAATAGGCGAGCAACTCAAACTCCTTTCGTGCCAACTTTACCTCCTCGCCATCGACTATGCAACGTTTGAACTCTAAGTCAAGACAAAGACCATCAACCACTAATCGGTTCAGTTTTTCAGCCGACACATAGTTCCCTTTGTGGGATGCCGTTCTTCGCAATACGCTCTTTACTCGAGCTATAACATTGCGGATGGTGTAGGGCTTCATAATATAGTCATCGGCACCTAAGTTAAGTCCCATAATCATATCATCCTCCGTATCACGTGCGGTGCAGAAGATAATAGGTATGTTCGCCGTGGTGACATCGGCTTTTAACATTTTTGCCATCTTGATACCACTGATTTCACCCATCATAATGTCGAGCAGGATGAGGGAGTAGCTCCTGAGGTCGAGGGTTAAAGCCTCCTCGGCACTAAAAGCAATATCAACATCATAGCCTTCGTTTTCAAGGTTGAGTTTCAGGACTTCGCAGAGAGTCTCCTCGTCGTCCACTATCAATATGCGTTCCGTTGCCATAAACACCTTAATTAATTCTGATACAAAATTACGGAGAATTATCGAGCCTTATACATTGAAAAATGAGATTTAATAAAAATGTAATAATTTTCTCTGCTTACCTGTATTTAACCAAAGCCTAATTGTTTTGTAACATTTTTGAAACAAAATGGTGATACTTTTGCAACAGAAAATTTTAGGAAAATTATGGGTATATTACAAGCGTTTACACTTTTGGGAGCATTGGGAATGTTCCTCTACGGAATGAACCTAATGAGTTCAGGATTGCAGAAAGCAGCTGGTGAGAAGTTGCGTGGATTTCTTTCAGCAATGACATCTAACCCGCTGAAGGGTGTTTTGACAGGCGTTGGTGTTACTTCCGTCATTCAGTCATCGTCAGCGACAACGGTAATGGTGGTTAGTTTCGTTAATGCGGGACTCCTTACCCTTACACAGGCTATCAGCGTTATTATGGGTGCCAATATCGGCACTACCATCACCGCATGGATGGTATCTTGGCTGGGTTTTAAGGCGGATATATCAGTTTTAGCCGTCCCGCTGATGTTGCTGGGCTTTCTATTTTCTAACTCAAAAAAGGATCAGCGCAAGAATATCGGTGAGCTAATCGTTGGCTTCAGCCTTTTGTTCCTTGGTCTATCGTTTATGAAGGAGTCGGTACCCGATTTGCGTCAGACTCCCGAGGTGTTGGAGTTCGTTACAGCTTGGTCGGCTCACGGCTTTGGTTCGGTGTTGTTGTTCCTCGCTTTCGGTACAATCCTTACACTTGTATTGCAGTCATCATCGGCAACGATGGCTATCACTCTCATTATGCTGAGTATGGGTTGGATACCGTTCCAGATGGCGTGCGCTATGGTATTGGGCGAGAATATTGGTACAACTATCACTGCCAACATCGCTGCATCGGTTGGAAATACACAGGCAAAACGTGCCGCTATGTCGCACACCATATTCAATGTATTCGGCGTAGTATGGGCTTTGTTGCTCTTCACTCCATTCTTAAAATTGGTAGGCATAATCACCGAGAATCTTTTTGGTCTGCCTAATCCTACGGCCGAGGGTTTTGCTGTTAGCGACTCTGCATCGGCCGAGGGTACGGCTGCGCTGTATGGTCTTTCAATGCTTCATACGCTTTTCAATGTAACCAACACCTTGATTTTGGTTTGGTTTACGGGATGGATTAGCAAGGCTGTATGCTGGATTATCCGCACACCCGAGAATCAGGAGAAGGAAGTATTCCGCCTAAAGTATATCTCGGCAGGTCATTTGGCTACGCCCGAGTTGAGCGTGGAGCAGGCTTTCGACGAGATTATACATTTCGCACAAATCTCAAAAAATGGAGCTATCTACGCACAAAATGCAATTAATGAGGCCGATACCGACCATTTTGAGGAGTTGAGACAAAAACTCGTGAAGTATGAAGAGATCTCTGACCGCATTGAGTATGAGATTGCTACATTCCTCAATGGTGTGTCAGCCGAGGAGATCAGCGAGGGTACATCCATCAAGATAAAGGCTATGTATAAGATTATTGGTGAATTAGAGTCGTTGGGAGATTCGGGTGAGGCTATAAGCCGTATTCTGTCAAGAAAGAATATACATAACAAGCGTTTTAATGAAGAGGCAATAAAGAATCTCAACTTGATGGCTGATGCTGTAAATATGGCATACGATGTTATGATTGAGAATCTAACGGCAGCTTATAAGGGAGAACTCGCCGATATTGCGAACGCTTATAGTGCAGAGGATCATCTCAACGCTTTGCGAAACAACATTCGTGATGCGATTATAGAGGAGATTGAAAACGATGGCAAAAATTATCAGACAAGCGTTTACTATATGGATCTTATCAACGAGTATGAGCATATGGGTGACTTTATGATAAATGTGTCACAGGATCTTGAACGGGCATTTGTTCGCAAATAATCCTCTTACATAAATATAATAAGGATTGTGTTACTCTTTCGTGTGAAGGGTAACACATCTTTTTTTGGCACATGTCATTTAATGAATCTCTAATTCTTTTGAAACAATTATGAAATGTTTTGCCGATACTTTTGCAATGTCAAATTTAGGAAGACAGAAAAATGAAAACAAAAGTAATCTTAGCAGGACTTTTAGCCTGCATCGGCATTACAGCGCAGGCGCAGAATGCCACTGAGGATGAGCCTAAGGGCAAAGCAATTATCAATGTGTTTGGAAATTTCCACACAGGTTTTGGGACAGAGAACGACAACCGAGGCTTCGAGTTGGAGCGTAGTTATTTTGGTTACCAATACTCGTTCAACAATGGTCTTTCAATCAAAGCCGTGATGGATGTGGGTAAGTCGAGCAATGTGGACGATTTGCAGCGTGTGGCATACATCAAGAATGCACAGGTAAGTTGGAAGCACAACCGCCTGACACTTAACGGAGGTCTTATTTCGACCACAAGTTTCAAGGTGCAGGAGGACTTTTGGGGCTATCGCTATATGAAGATGGTGCTGCAGGATTACTACAAGTTTGCAAGCAGTGCCGACCTGGGTATCTCGGCATCGTACAAGTTCGCCGATTGGGTGTCGGGAGATGCTATTGTGGTGAATGGTAATGGTTATAAGAAATTGCAGGTAAATGATGGTCTGCTCTATGGTATGGGCTGGACTTTTAAGCCTGTAAAGGGACTCACCCTGCGCTTGTACGGAAGTTATAACGAGGGCGACAAAGTCTCTGCCGAGGACACCTATGTATATGCAGCCTTTGCAGGATACAAGAACGACAAATTTTCTTTGGGCGCAGAGTATAACATTATCCAGAATATGAACAATGTCAAGGATGCTGATTTGGAGGGCGTATCACTCTATACTACGGTCAAATTGGGTAAGAAGGTGAATGCCTTTGCACGCTACGACAACATCTGGTCGAAGAATGATTGGAACATCAAGAAAGATGAATCGACCTATATGGCGGGTGTTGAGATTCGTCCTTGCAAGTATGTGAAGATTGCCCCTAACTTCCGCTATAATGCGCCAAAGGGTAGCGATATTAAAGAGCAGTGCTACCTCTATGTAAGTTGTTTCTTCGGTTTTTAATAATTGTAATTAACTATATATAAAAGTAATATGAAAAAGATTTTTAAGTCAGTCGTGACAATGGTCGCAGCCTTTGCAATGGTATCTTGCGGCGGTAATGCAACAAATGGTAGTCGTAAGGCTCAGGAACTCTCGGGTGCTGGTGCAACATTCCCACTCCCTTTCTACAATGTTGTGTTTGAGAATTTCTCACAAGTAAACGGCGATGTTGTGGCGTATGGTGGTATTGGCTCTGGTGGCGGTGTTCGCAACTTGCGTGATAAGATTGTGGATTTCGCTGGTAGCGATGCCTTCCTCTCGGATAAGGAGATGGCAGAGATGGCTCCTGTGGTACATATCCCGACTTGTATGGGTGCAGTAGTGTTGGCTTACAACCTAGACGGTGTTAAGGAGCTTAAACTTTCAGGAGAGATTATCGCCGACATCTTTGCTGGCAATATCAAGATGTGGAACGATGAGCGTATTGCGGCACTCAACCCCGATGTAACGCTCCCTGCGGAGGCTATTATCCCAGTGTTCCGCTCAGATGGTTCGGGTACCACCTTCGTATTCACCGACTATCTGACAAAGGTTAGCCCTATGTGGCGTGAGAAGTTTGGTGCGGGCAAATCGGTAAACTTTCCTTCGGGACAGGCGGCAAAGGGCAACCCTGGTGTAGCTGGTGTAATCAAGCAGACAAAGAACTCTATCGGCTATGT
>JAFXLG010000018.1 GCA_017531305.1 Alistipes sp. | reverse complement strand
GCCTCGGCTCGACAAAAGAGTGTCCTCCGAAAGACGCATCTCTTTATCCGAAATATTCATACAAGCCACTCTACACTGAGTCGCCTTACTCAAAGTGGCATAGAGTGTATCTTGGCGCAAGAGCAACACTCCACGACTATATTTATAGTCCGCACGATGATCCTTCGAAGCCTTCACAACGCCCTTGACGGTCAAAATCACAGTCGGAACGGACGCCGAGAGATTGGTATAAACAAAGAGCCTTTGGTTTACCGCACCCGGATGACCTTTGGGGTAATAGGTAATTTTAACTCTCCCACTCTGCCCTACCTTGACACCTCCTCGCTCAAACTCGCCACGAAGGCAACTGCAGCTACTCGTAATGCGGGTTATAGAGATGGTCTCTGAGGCTTTATTCTGCCACTCGAGCGTCTTCTGCCACGGTTGTGCATCTTCGTCCAACGTAGCAAAATCGACTACAGCAGAGCCTTTGAAGAGCATTTTATCCGCCCCAACCACACGAGGATTAGCTACACTATCAAGCTTACTCCGAGGAATAATCTTGAGCTGCGCAAGGGTCACTTCACTTGAAATGAGCATCGCTATCAGGATAGCCAATCGGCATATAGCAGGACTAAAATTCATTTTAGAGCCATCCGTTACCGTTGGCAGTAGAGCGAACGGTGATGTTAAACTCATGAGTCTCGCCATTTGAAGCCTTGATAGTCGCCTTGGTTGCACCCTGCTTCAAGCCCTTGAAGATGAGCTTTGAACCCTGCATCTCACAAGTAGCAATAGTTGAATCGGCGATAGAGACCTGATAAGTAAGCGACTCGCCCGACACGAAATAGATCGAAGGAGCAACTTGCTGAGAGCCATTTACACCGACATAGATGTTAGGGAAACGCATCTGAGTACCTGCGCCAGCGATGGCGTTGAGGAAACCAGCAGCATTAACCTGACCGCTACCCATCTTACCACGATAGTCGGACATATTGATCGACATTGGCTGCTGAGGACCGATATCAATCACATAACGGCGATAGATCTTCTTGCCAGAGAGATACTGATCAAATGGAATGGCGGTCTGCAAAAGCAACTCACGCAACTCCTCAGCCTTAAAATGACGGCGCAGATCGGCAGCATACGAGATACCCAGAGCCACTACAGCCGAGACATTAGGGCAAGCCATAGAGGTACCCTCCATATAGCCGTAGCCACTTTCACTCACATGATATGGCAAAGCGGAAAGGATACAACCCTCGGCACCGTACTCATTATCTTCGCTTATGTACTCATAATAGTAATCCAGATCACCACCAGGAGCCGAGATGGATGTACCTGGACCATAGTTGGTATATACGGCTGGAGTAAAGTCGGCAGCGGTTGCAGCTACTGAAATATACTCATCGCAAGCACCCGGGTAACCCGCCATAGCGGCATTCTCATTACCCGCAGCAAACACAGCGATACCACCATCTATCGGACCATTAGGTGAGCCTGCATTGTGGGTAAAGTAATCCAACGCATCCTTCTCAAGTGGTGTACCAGCCTCCCACTCCTCCTGAGTAGCAAAACCCGGGGCACCCCAATCAAATGAGTTGGCAGCACCAGAGACATAACCCCAACTGCACTGCAACACCACAGCACCATTATCGGCAGCATACTTGATGGCACGCGCAACACCGATGGCATCGGTACCTACATTACCAGAGAAGATCTGGCAAACCATGATCTTGACGCCAGCACGACTGCCATTACCACCTGCAATTGAACTCATACCGATACCGTTATTATTATCGGCTGCAATCACACCAGCAACGTGAGAGCCATGACCCGAATCGTAGATATTATCCCATGTGATGACGCCCGACTTCTTGGCAAAATTGTAGCCATGAGCATCGCCCACATAGCCGTTATTATCATTATCCTTATCTGAACGATAGATCTCATCCTCGTTATTCCAGATAGCACCCTGCAAATCGGGATGCTCGATAAAGATACCCTCATCCAACACCGCAACAACTACGGACTCATTACCTGTAGAGAGTTTCCAAGCAGCCTCACACTGCACATCGGCATCCTTGACAGATTTGATGATCTCGCCCTCGGTGAACATAGTACCGTCATTGATCAGATACCACTGCTTGTTCAACAATGGATCGCTCATCGCCGCACGTGTACGCTGAGACTCAGCTCGCTCCAAGTCGCTCTTCGAAAGAGGAATTGCTTTATGGTTATATGCTCGCTTTACTTTACGGTTAAAGTCCACACTCTGCACCTCGCCCAAAGCTGCAAAACGCTTAGCAACCTCCTCTACGCTATACTCGCCTTCGAAAGCTACTCGATACCAGCGATGCAAACCGCTATTGCGAGTAACATCCTCGCGAGCATTATCTACGGGGAAGATGCGCTCGATCTGAGCTGTACCGATAATCTCCAACACCTGATCCACTGAGTACTCCCCGCTGCGAGTCACAGCACCACTACGTGTAACCTGAGCCTTCTCAAGCAGTGAGACAACTTCGGGAGTAAACTTCACTAACAACTCATTCTGAGCGTATGGTTGCTCCTCTGGCTGTGTTTGAGGCTCTACCTCACTCACTGAACATGAGCCAAGAGAGACCAAAGCGAATAGGAGCGCAAAATATATTAAATTCTGTTTCATCGTCATAAATTTTATTAGCAGTTTACTCATTCATCGAATTTGCCAACTTCTTATTAGGATATACCTCATAGTAGTATTTCATATTGATAGGCTCGTTATCGAAGCCTGCCTTCTTACCATTTCGGGCACGTCCCTCCTGCTGGAATACCAAACTCTCAGGAACCCACCAATCCAAAGCAGGATGATAGAGCAACCACTCAGGCAACTCGCCATAGAGGCGGTTGAGGTTGATGGCAAAGCGTTTACAAGACGGCATGACCTTCTTGATTTTACGATCTACAAGGAATTGTGGCAAGCTATCGCAACGGTTAATATCCTCCTGAGTATAGCATGGAACGCTATCGTCATCCTTGAAATCGGGCAACTTACCCTGCAAATAGTTAACCGACAAAACCAATGTATCCAAATCCCACTTGATAAGATCTACAGGGAACTCTGGCTCATCTATGAAACCACCGATATTGGTACGCACATCGTTGCTTAGGTCGGAAACCACATTACGCTGATTGGCATTGAGGATCAAGGTACGGAGCTTAGGGAAATTCTCCTTGGTCAAGACCTCAGGTACCTTCTGGAAGTTATTAGCACAAAGATCCAGATACTCCAGATTCTTCAGATTCTTCAGGCTCTCAGGTACCGACACCAAGCCATACGCACCTACGGTAAGGCGGCGAAGCTGACTAAGCATGGTGATATCCTCGCCAAGCTCCAAATCGCGCATAAAGGTGTTGGCATTACCAAAGAAATAGAGTTCCTCGGCAGCGGTAAGGTATCGCACCTCGAATGGCAACGACTCTTTGCAATTGAAGATATAGAACTCGGCTGATTTAACACGTCCAACCTTCTCTGGAGTGCATCCCTTCATTCCCTCTTCCCAAAGTGTAACGCCATCCCACTGATTCATAGGCTCGGCGGTATTCCATGAACTCATGACCTGCAAACCGCGAGCTATACAAACCAACGCGGTAGAGTCGCCTGCACGGGTATCTGCCTTGATAGGCTCTGCTCCACTCTGGAGTACCTGCACCTTGTCATTACGCTTGAGTTCGATGCTCTTCTTGGGAGAGAACTTGATCTCAGCCAAACGATCCTCATAGCGAGTATTATTATTCCAATTAAAACGTATGGTAGTCTGACGAGGACGCAAACCGCGATCCAGATTCAAACTATAATCCTCATGTGTAAGCCAAGGAGCATCCTCTGGAATCACAACGTCAAATTCGACATTCGAGAGAACCTTCACATCGAAATAACGCTTGCCAAATTCGCCATAATCTTCAACCTCAACCTCAGGCTCTTCAACCTGAATCATATAGTCGAAGCCATCCTGATTGACTCTAACCTCACGCTCCTCCCACGTGTCGAGATTCTGGATCAAGACCACACCCGAACGAGGAGATTCGGTCAATGCCGAGTCGATCTTAAACTCACATACAGTAGCACCCACACCATTAGCTGGAGAGATCGAGATCCATGGATTATCGGTAGAGATAATCCAACGATTTGTCATATTGACAGAGACCTTCTCCACACCTCCTACGGCTGGCATCTCGATCAGATTAACCTCCGTAGCAGTACCGCCTGTCTGATCCTCCTTACACGAAAGGAGCAAGACAAGGACAAGTGTTAAAAATAGATATTTAGTATATTTCATAATCGTAATATGGTCTTACTCCAACATATAATCACAATTTAGAATATTCTGAGTCTTATCGTAGATCAGAATATATGCTCCCGTACGCCATGCGTAGCAAATATCGCTTGCATCGAAGATGATGTTGGGGTTATCGCTGATCTCAAGATAATAGATCAGTGTAGAAATAGTATCATCAATCTTACGCAAATCGTTAGAGCCAATATAGAAACCACGCAAACCAGTATGCTGGAACAAACCTGTAGGCCACTCCTTCAAGCAACGGTTACCATCGGCATCACGCTGGCTGCGGATACCAAAAACGGTAAGACCCGATGCATCCAATGGCTCATATGGAAACTCGCTGAAACAATTGAACGAAAGTTCTATACCATACAGATATGGCATATTGCCAGCATGCATCTCTCGTGGAAGATCCGTTAACTTATTATATGAGAGATCAAGAGAAACCAGATCTACCGAATTTTCGTATGTAAATGCACCCTCTGGGATCTCCTCGATATTACAAGCACGCAATATAATATATGATATGAGAGAGTTGGACTGAGCAAACGCAAGAGGATACTTCTTCATATTAGGATTCAACGCCAAAGTCAAGGTTTCAGCGTTAATTCCATTATATGTACCGTTCTCTTCACCCTCGCAACCTGTGATATCGTTACCTGTAAAGTCAACAGACTTCATGATATACTTACTCTTCGAAGAGAAGATATTTGGTACCTTCTTAAGACGATTAAATTTTGCCGAGAAAGTCTCCATATCGTCATATCCACAGAAATACCCATACTCATCAACAGGGAAATTCTCAATCAAATTGTTATCCAGATATAGCTGCACAAAAGACACATCCTCACCCAGAGCATGAAGTTTAGTGATTTTATTATATGCCAAATCCAGCAATGACATCTTCTTAAAATTGGCAAACTCGGCAGGTAACTCAGGAAGGTTATTATAACGAGCATACATGATCTGCAACTTCTCGCGAGAAGGTCCTTTGGCTAAGGCTTTCATACCCTCATAAAAATCGGCAGCAGACCACTGCAAGTTTGCCGAGATATTGATTGACACCAACTCAGGCATACGGGTGATAGCCATAGGGAACTTCTTGAGTTTAGGACAGTTATAGATCTCAAGGTCGGTACAAGCAGTAAGCTGCGCCACCTCCTCTGGCAAAGACTCCAACGAGCTATTGGCAATATAGAAATACTGCAAATTCTTGAGTTTGCCGATCTCCTTTGGCAACGACTTGAGTCCATTACGCAACGTACCATAATGCTGATCCATAGGCTTGATACGCTGCACTCCACTCTTCATATCGAAGATCTCTGACTCGCTCATAGTCTCATACAACGCAGTAGCAGGAATCTTGATATTATTCTCAGCCAAAGCTCTTGCGATAGGCTCGGTGAACTGAGTAGCTGGATGGATAATCGAGAGATACTCTTTATTAAGTTCCAGACGGCGTGCGCTACGCTCAGCAGCACTCAAATTGCGAGAGAGTGAAGGATCGTAGTTGGTAGAACTCATATCGTTGTGAGTACCCAAATACAACTCCACGAGCTGCGAAAGCTGACCAATAGCAGGAGAAAGATCGCCGCTAAAACCGAACTCGCTGATATCAATGCGGGCAACACGACCATTGGAATGAAGCTGCACACCAGGCTGATCACCCCACAGATCGACATCCTTATTAAAATCCCAATTCACACCTCGTGTGAAATCCTGACCATCGTATGACCAGTTCTCACCATTAAGGCTCTTCCAGATCTCATACAGAGCATAATAGTCCTTGATATACTCATCGCTCTGATGCAGTTTGATTGCGACATCATATCTGTCTTATCGTTATCCTCGATGGTGAAGTTAACGGCACTTGGGTTGCTCTGAGCCTCAAGCAGATTCTTCTCGCTGTCGAGGGTCTCATATGAGAGCAAGCGATAATTTCCTGCAGGCAAGACAATCAGTGAATCGCAACGCAAAAGCGAAGTCTGATAACCCGGGGTTCCGTTTGCCTCGTTATTGGGATCAAACTCCACAGAGAAATCGACAGGCAACATCTCGATCTTGGTACGGCTTGCAACATTTCCCGAAGCCAATACGCGAGCGACATTGAGATTAACGTAGCTGATCTCATCGAAGGTATAACTTCTCGAGGCGGCACGAGTAGAGGATACTGACTCAAAGTGGGACATATCCTTTTTGAAAGTGAACTGCACACGACCGCGAGGCGCAACATTTACAGTAAGATCCTGAACGGTAAGACCGCCCGAGAGCACTGTAAATGCAGAGAGATCCTCGCTGGTACTATTATAGAGCAACTCATCGTATTTATCGTACAACGTAAAGCTGAGCAGATCGTAATTTCCCACTACCAACTTCAGCTTATCGCTTCTCAGACCATATTCTGCCATTGTGTCATCGGCTGCCGAGAGGTTGAGAGTCTGAGAAATGGTTGTACCCTCAAAGCTGAGTGTAACATTTATTTTAGAGGCATCTGAGAGATAATCCAAGATACTCTGCGCGGCGCGGCTCACGCTCTGCTGCTCAGGGGAATCATAGGATGCCTTCTTGTAAATTTTGAATTGCGCATAGCCATACTCCTGTTCACGATTGTCCACACTCTCTTCAGTACAAGATGTGGCAAATGTCGCTATCAGAAGCGAGAACACTACACACAGAAAAAATCGGTTTGTCTTCATTATACTTGTTTCGTTATCTCTTTAATACCCTACTCCTCTGGTATAGCCAATGTACAGATCAATACCAACTCAACCCCTACATCGCTACGGAATACGATTACACCTGTCACATTATTGTTTACGATAGGATCATCCATCGATGGATTACTCTTACCGAATGCATTCATGAAGATTGTCTGAAACTCCTCACCGCCTTCATAGTTGAGCCACTGCTCGCAACCATCGAGATACTCTACATCCCAATTATAGTCAATACCTGTAAGAGCTGACAAGGTAGAGAACTTCTTGACATATGTCAAGTGGAATATTGGGGCACCATATGATTTGTACTTATCATACAGATCTCCCGACTCCAACTCCACAAGTGTTGATTTATCTTCCTTAGCATTTTCAGGCCATTTGTATGAAATCAGAGATCCCTCATCTTCCTCCTGATCAACATTGGTTACTTCGTATGTACAAACGATCAAGGCGTATGTTCCATCAGCAAACTTAATCAAGATTCCACCTACATAACTATCACTCTGCTTAGAGTGCTGTGCCGCATCGAGAGAAGTATCCATTTTGATCTTGAACCCAGAGCCAGAATTCTCAGTGGTGATCCATGACGAAGAAGCATCTGTATCGACCCAAGTCTGTGAGGCATTAGCGCAATAGTAGGCAAAAGATTCAATAGTTTTTGAACTTGCGAAGAGTGAATTTGCGTTATCGCTACTCTTGGTATAGGTCAGATTATAGATCTCGGCAAGCTTAATACCCGAAGGCAACTCATAGGTGAGCCAATGACGTTTGATGGTTGATATCGAAGCAGACTCATCAATATTAACCACCGAAACAAGATCAGTGCCTACAATAGCAGCAGCCTCCTGCTTGATGGTTGTTGCCAAATATGCATCATATTTTGCCTCAAGTTTTCCGTTAAAGACACCTCCCTGCTTAACAAAGAAGCTGTCAGCACTCTTAACCTCAACACTCGAAGGCAGGACATAGAGATATGCCTCACGAGCAACGCCATCGTTTGCAACTACCTTCACATCGAGATTACGCGACTGAACAAGATCATCACCATCCCAATCAGAGAGTGTGGCAGTAACCCACTCAGGAGTAGCATCAACGACATATTTACCGCCATCTACCTTTAGGCTCACGAGCCATACCTTAGCTCCATTCTTGGTAGCACGTACAGCTCCACGAGCATGATCCACAGGATTATCCTCACGTGTAGTCATACCCTCGACATCGAACAATGACTCCTTCTCGAAGCCTGTAACAGAGAAGAATGAATCGATACCCGCATATGAGAGTTTAACGGTAGATAAAACGCGATCATCACTCTTGCCAGCATCCATAAACTCTACGTTGATCGTAGCAGCATCCTTAGGGAGCTTAGTATTGTCGGCACGCAACTGCAACTCATGCACACCTGACTCCAACTCGGAAGCGGCAACCATCCACTCAGGCATATTAATATTAAGAGGTAAATTGCTCTCAACCTTAACTCGAGCGTTAGCCCATGCATTATCAATAGGCCAGATAAGCTCTATTCCATTCTCGCCAACGACATTTGTATCGTACTCAACCGCGAATTCGCTCTCGCCCTCAGGCAAAACGAACTCGCCGTCCTCGATCTTGGCAGGATAGATCATTACCTTAGGGGTAAGTGCCTCGGCTGAGATCGAGAGCATAATAGTAGAGATCGCCTTAGACTTGGCTACATCTATGATCTTCAACTCGCCCTCAACATCGCCCTGCGCAGGCAACCTTGAGTAATCTACCTCCAAAAGGACTACACTTTCGCCAACCTCCTGAGTTTCGATAGGCTTAATCCACTCTGGAGCCTCGATATTCCACTTGAAGTTGGTAACGACCTTAAACAATGCATCAATCTCGGTGATATTTGCGGCGTTTACACGCATAGAGTGTCCCGCTTGGGCAACCTGCTCCTCAGAGAAGAGATACTCTGATCCATTCTCACCCTCACCTTTGACAACATACTCGCCATCGGCAATCTGAGCTGGATAGATCTCCGCCTTCTTGGCGATAGCCTCAGAGTCGATAGATACCTTAACGATCTTGATCGAAGCCTCATTCTCGGTAGCGATAAACTCAATGTTACCAGAATATACATCCTCGGGCAAAAGATCGGTCTTGACCTTAAGCGAGATCTCCTTCTGGGCTGAAGCATTGCCTGTAAGAGCATTTGCCTCCAACCACTCAGGCAGAATCATTGTCCAAGCGCAGTTGGCAGCAACCTTGAAACGTGCCTCGATATCATCAATATCCTCCTTAGATACCACCATAACAACGCCATCTGATCCGACAGCATTGGTATTATACACGGTCTTAGAGCCGTCCTCACCCTCCTGCTCTACGAACGAGCCATTCTCAACCTTGGCAGCATAGAGCGTAACCACGCGCTGAGCCTTGCTCTTTGTCAGATCGGCAATAACCTTTGACTCGGTGCGATTACCATCCTTCATAGTCATGGTAATCTGACAAGCGATATCATTATCGAAATCTATGGTAGAAGTGGTCTTGATCTCGATAGAGAACTTACCTGCCTCACCTCGCATATTCTGACGTTTCTGATCGCCATCGGCAATATAGAAGTGTGCAGCAGCACTCTTTGAGAGAGAGATCTCCCACATGGCATTAGGCTCGATAGAGATGCTCTTCGACTCGTCAGCACCCATAGTATGGGTAATCTGAGAAGGGAATGAGAATTCGATTGGAGCCTCTTCTGAGGATGTGCATGATACAAATGTCATGCATGCACCCAAAATAGCAACGACTAAAGTTAATAAAGTTCTTTTCATAGTCATATCTTTTCTTTAATTATATCGCTTAAAAACCCTCCTTGCGCAAAGCATCAGCCTCCTCGTCCGACACCCACTCAAGGACATTATAGAAGTGACCTACTGTACCGATCATCTCACCCATATCCTCTACATAGACATAGTTCCACAACTCAACAAATCGCTGGCATGAGTTGAAATACGACTTGTAGTATGGACTATTGTGTGAAAGTATCTTATTGTCACCATACTTAATACCGAAGGTCTCATCCTCATGACCGATAACCTGTGCCTTATCCATAGAAACCAATGGCTGAGCAGGATCGCTCGGATCGAAGGTCATGGTCACATCGAAACCATCATTGAACATGCTTCTGAGGATGATGGTATTCTCTTCCGAAGGATGCTTCTCGGTGTAGATCAAACGCTGGTATGAGGTGTTGGTACCAGGGTAGCTGTATAGATACAGAGAGGTGAGCATGCACCAGCCTGTGAAGTTGTTGATATCGAATGGGCAACTCTTATACATCACAACCTTAGTCTGGTTGCTATTCTCATAGAGATCCCACTCCAACTTCTCGGGCATAACCAATCTAAGGTTAAAGCCCAAAGAGTCGGTAGGCTCAATGTTGTCATACAAACCCGCAACCTTAACCTCGGTTGCCAACTTACCTGCAGGGATTGTAATGGTGTTGGATAGCAGACGATAGTGAATACCCTCGATGGCATTACTACCCTTATCCACTACCTCTACGCCGAATGTACGATCATAGTCGCATGCCACGGTAGAAGATACTGGCACGCTGAAATACTCGGCATCGGCAACCACCATATTGGTCGAGAGAGAGTCCGAAAACATCACATACTCTGGACCCGAATAGGTAATATACTCCTCATCGCACGCAACAAAGGCAGTAGAGAGAAGAAGCGCAAACAATATATATAATATCTTTTTCATATCTCCTATTATTTATTACTCTCGTTAGGCAAAACCTCTGACCCTGGAGCCTCAATCTCATGCTGAGGGATAGGCCATACGAAGAGTGGGTTATCGTATGTGATCTTGAGTGAACTACCCTCTGCCAAAGAACTTGTCTGAGGCTTACGCTCGAAGCTCACACCTTTATTATATAGTTTACCCCAACGCTTCAAATCCTGCAAGCGGAAACCCTCCATATAGAGCTCCCTCACGCGCTCATCCGAAAGCTGCTGGATATAATTTTCTGATGTCAATGTGATATTACCGCCACTCAGGAATCGACTCTTGCGAAGAGTAGTCAAATCAGCAGATGCAGCCGCGAAATCTGGCTTCGCCTTACGGCAATGAGCCTCGGCACGAATCAGATACTGCTCAGCCAAACGGAATGGCTTAGGCATATTAACATGATAGATATATTGGCTGATTAACTCCTGATTACCATAATACTTAACAAGCAAAGGCCATACCAAGGCATGATCGTAACCTGTCTGCAATTCGTAGAAATATGAGCCATAGCGCATATCTGCGCCCTCATACAGATCGAGTACCCAACGAGCAGGCACATAATCTGGATAATAGTATGTGTAATCGGTAGTAAAGTTCAAGAACGACTGACCCAAAGCTCCGCCATAAGATGTACTTGTGAATCCGACTCTCCAGATGATCTCGGTAGCCACATCGTAGTTCCACATATAGTCGAAGAAGGTCATATCCTCGGTATAAAGTGTAGAAGCCGAAGAGAGCGAATAGACCTTATCGGGATGATCGATCAGAAGTGATGAATACTTGATAGCAGCATCCCAATCCTGCATATAGAGAGCCACGCGTGCATGGAGTGCATGAGCCACGCTCTTGGTCATAAATGCAGAGCTGATCTGATCGTTATCTTCATCGAGCAACTCCTCTGCCTTAGCCAGATCAGCCAAAACGAACTGATATGAGTCATAAAGCGATGCTCTGACCGAACGCTCTGGCGTAGAGTAGCCCTTACGCAACACTACACCCAACTCATCTGCGGCAGTCTGAGGATCGTAAGCCTTACAGAAGCACTTGATAAGCTCCGAGTATGCCAAAGCACGGATTGCATAAACCTCGCCTGTATATTGCTCCAGAGCAGTGATGTTGTCATCGTTGGTCTGACTCTCGATAACCTTATCGATACGCTCAAGGTAGAAATTACAATTTGAGATAATGCGATAGAGGCTAGCATAAACCGACTCAATCTCTGCATTGGTAGGACGTATATCCCACTGCCAGAATGTACCATAGGCATTGGAATAACCATCTACGGCATATACCAGATCGGTCTGAATATCGGGCAGGAGTGTAAGGTAACCGCTATAAAGAGCGCTACCCTTGAGCAAAGCATAGATACCATTAACAGTCTGCTCGGCATCGTTGAATGACTGCATGGCATCCTTCTCAGGGATTGCCGAGCCCGGCTCCTTATCCAAGCATGAGCTCAAAGAGAACAGCACCGCAACGATTACTGAAAATCTTTTGATATTTTGTAGCATAATCTTCATAGCGTATTAGAATGTTAAGTCAAGACCAAAGGTAAACTGTCGCGACATAGGATACTGTGCCGCATAGATATTTGATGTGCCCTCAGGATCAAGACCAGAGAACTTAGAGAAGGTAAAGAGGTTCTGAGCCTGAGCATAGATTCTCAAACCGCTGAATACTCTACTCTTCTTAATAACGTTAGAAGGCAGATTGTAGCTCAACATCACATTCTTCAAACGCATAAACGAAGCATCCTCCAACAATCGGCTGTCGAACTCGGTATATACGCCATGACGTGGGATGTCGGTAACATCACCCGGTTGCTTCCAACGATTCAACAAGCGGCTTGACTGGTTGTATGATGCAAAGCGACCATTCGACTCATCGAAGTAGCGGTCGTTATTGATCATCCAGCGATCTGCTACCCAACTGAACTGCGCCGAGAGCGAGAGTCCCTTCCAGCTCAAAGCTGTACCAAAACCACCCTGCCATGGAGCATAGTAGCTCTTGCCGACCAAAACCTTATCTTCGTCATGTAGCTCGGTAGTGAGCTCGCCATTCTTATCATACCACAAAGCATCACCGTTGGCAGGGTTAACGCCTGCATAGCGGTTGATATAGAACTCGCCCAGAGGATGACCTACAACCAACTTGGTATTGGTATTTGACAACTCATACTCGGTGACGCCGTTATAAAGCTCTACGATCTCGTTGTGGTTATACGACACGTTGGCATTCACTGACCACTGGAACTTCTCGGTAGCGATAAGCGAAGCGTTGAGGCTCAACTCAGCACCGACATTAACCATGGTTCCTACGTTATCCCAATAGAAACCGTAACCCGATGTAGAGTATGGCAGAGGCACCTGCATAAGCATATCGGATGTACGCTTATAGTAGAACTCGGCGTCAACATTAAGGCGATTCCAGAAGCCTGCGTGCAGAGCCAAATTTGAGGTCCAAGGCTTCTCCCAACCCAGATCCTCATTACCTGGTTGAAGCAAACCTACACCTGCATTGCCCACATAATCCAAACCTCCGCCTACCAAAGCCATGTGTTCGTAATTTGGAATAGACGAGTTACCCGAAGTACCTGTCGAGATTGACACCTGAGCGTTTGTCAGCCAGCTTGCTGCCGAGTCCATGAAATCCTCATTGCGAAGATCCCACATGAAACCTACCGACCAGAATGCTGCCCAACGGCGATCGGCACCAAAGCGTGACGAACCATCCAAACGTGCAGCATACTCAACGAAGTATTTATTGGCATAGTTATACTCGCCACGGTGGAAGAACGAAAGGAATCCATAATCGGAATCAGTGGTATCGCTCCATGATGTGGCACGAGTACCGGTAGAGATATTTGTAAGGCGATCATTGTTCTGTCCCTTAGTCATCAAACTGAATGCCTCGGAATGAGAGGTGATACCCTCATGACCAAGAAGGAAATTGAACGAGTGATCGTCATCTACACGGAACTGATAATTGGCTGTATTGGTGCTTGTCAGGGTATAGCTGTCGGTTGAACTGCGCGATGCCGATCCCTGACCCTGATTTGGAGCATAGCTTGGGTAAGATACGCCGAAGCCTGTGGTATGAGAGTAGTCAACACCCAACTGCGCACGAAGCGTAAGTCCCTCGATAGGATTAGCCTCGGCAAAGACAGTGGTCAACAGCTTATACTTCTTGTAGGCGACAGGATTATTCTCCAGCCACTCCAATGGGTTCTGACCATTACCCTTCCAGCTACCATCGGCAATAGAAGCCAATTCGCCATTGGCACGATATGGATCCCAATATGGCATCATGAAACGAGCCGCAGAGATTGGAGTTACGAGTGTATAAGCTCCCTCATCGGCTTGCTTGATATTCTGGTAATTGAGCATGGTATTGCTACCGACCTTAAGCCATGTGGCTGCCTTACGCTCGAAATTGCTACGGAAAGAGAAACGCTCGAACATAGATCCTACGGCAGTACCATCCTGATTGTAATATCCGCCTGAGATGTAGTAATTACTCTTCTCATCGGCTCCTGAGATAGAGATCTCGTGGCTCTGCAAAGGGGCTGAAGAGTTGAAGACCTCTTCCATCCAATTGACATCAATCTGGCTCAGGACATTGTAATTCTGACCCTCAGTCATACCGATCTCCTTCTCGTAGGCGATACGCTCGGCGGTATTCATCAGATCCCACTTGCCGCTTGCCACCTGCGAAATACCCATCTGCATACGATACTCGATGCGAGGACGCTCAGCCATACGACCGCGTTTGGTGGTAATCACGATAACACCATTTGCTGCACGCGCTCCATAGATTGAGGTCGATGATGCATCCTTCAACACAGACAATGACTCAATATCGGCAGGATTAATGGTATTGAAATCGCTGCTTGAGATTGGCACTCCATCCAAAATGTAGAGTGGAGCAGTACCTGAGTTGATAGAGTTTGTACCACGGATGGTCATCACGGTAGAGGCACTTGGCTCTCCCGTATTGGACAATACCGACAGACCCGCAACCTGACCCTGAAGAGCCTGATCGAATGCCGCAGTAGGAGTCTTTTCGATCTTCTCGGTCTTGACGCTTGAGACAGATCCTGCAACAGTACCCTTTTTACGGACACCGTAGGCAATCACCACAACGTCATCAATAGACTCAGACTCGCTCTCCAATGCAAGATTATAGGTCACCTGCTTATTATCCGATGGGACTTTATACTCGACACTCTTGAAACCCAAGTACGAGAAGGTCAACACCGAACCACCCTTCACCTCGATGGTGTATGTACCATCTATGGAAGAGGTTACTCCTTGAAAAGAATCGGATACAACCGAAACACCGATCAGAGGCTCTCCGTCATCTGCCGATGTGATTGTACCGCTAACGGTCACATTGCCGCTACTCTGTGAGTAGGACGCACTCGGAAGCGCAATCATCATCGCCACCAGCAGACCGAAAATCAGTTTTTTAGCACTTTTTATACACATAGCGTGCAAAAATACAACTATTAGTTGAGATAACCAATCCTATAGTCGATTTTTATGCACATTTTTAGGTTTGCGAAAAGATATTTAAGTTTTACTTAACATTCTGAGTTCCAGAACGGGTAATTATTCACAAATCGTAACAATATGTTTCAGCTGTAAATATAGAATTCAGATCAAATTATGGTTTGCACATTCACCCTGCTGAATTAGGAGAAAAGTTGGCACAGCGATTGCTGATACTTTGGCAATGAAACTCAAAATAAATTTGGTTTGATATGAAAAGAATCCTTATTACAATTTCGATTTTGACGCTCGCTCTGGCGTCAATTGGTTGTTCCCAGCAAAAGAAGTGGAACCAAAAACAAAAACAACAGATGCGCGATGCCTTGCGCCAATACCGCGAGATGATCTACTTGCAGGATCTGACCGACCCTGAGTTTATTATCTTTACCGATGATGTAGCAACGGACATAGAGACTGCATATCCCGTTTATGCAACATTTATGCAGATCCCCGGGGTAAATGACACTGTGGATATGTTTGTGGTTACAACCATAATCGAGCAGCTACAAGAGGATGCTCACAATATGCGACATCTCTATCCTTATCGTTACTTGGTAAGTCAGGGCATACTACCAGACAAGCTCACACACGAGCAGCAACGAGAGTTTTACAAGTGCTTCGCTCAGAAAGTAAACAACACCTATACCAATTTAAATCAATTCATTAACGCAATACTTGCCGACACATCGAGCTCCTCGCAGATTACACAAATGCAGCAGCAATGCGCCAACGATTTATTTAATTGGGTAATAGAGGTCGATGAGGTCGAGGTAGTAGAGTAAGTTAAGCTCCAATCATAATCATTACCTTTTTTCCTTACATCAGAAAGGGGTTGCATAAATATCCAATTATGCAGCCCCTTAACTATACCTATAATATTAATGTAGCTAATCCAAAAACTCCTTGGTAACGATGACCTTCACCGCACGATGGCGAATACTCATATTGAGTGGCGAGCCTCCTAACAACTCTCCATCGACCTGAACAGGGATATCGGGGGTGGACTCGATACGGATGCGACTACCGCGGAAGTGCTGAACGTGACCAATGGTATAGATACGACCATCGAATAGACGCTTCAAGCGGAATGCAGCATGCCACCAATGAAATGGCTTGATCAACGAGAGGTCAAACAATCCGTCATCCGCCACAGCCGCAGGCAGAAGATTGAATCCACCACCATTAAACTTACAGATACCGATATTGAGGCTGAAGAGCAGATCATTATATACCAATTCATCGTCAATCCACACCTTCACGCCCGATGGTCTATATCTGAGAAAAGCTTTCAGCGCAGCCTTGGCATAGAGCGAAACTCCGCGCTCGCCTTTAGCCTTATAATGCTCATAGTGGCGTGTAACGGTGGCATCGAATCCTGCTCCAGCCATATTTGCCATGTAGCGTTTCTGCGAGAAGTGAGACTCCTCGTAATACACCTCACCGACATCCTGCAAGAAGGTATGTCCCTCGACAATGGCTCTAACCGCCTCGGAGTAGTTCTTCGGCAAGCCAAACATCCTAATCCAGTCGTTACCCGTACCTACGGCAATAACGGCTACAGTAACATCTTCGGTAGGGACAACCTGCTGAATAAACAGACCATTCACTACTTCGTGGATAGTACCGTCACCACCGATGGCGATAATACGGCGATAGCCCTCATTAACAGCCTGCACGGTAAGTTCCGTCACATGATATTTATGTTGCGAGAAGACCAACTCATAGGGGATATTATTGTCCCTGATAAGTTTGGTAATAAGGGGCAGATCCTCCAATCCTTTGCCCGATCCAGCAACGGGATTGACGATCACATACCACTTATCTGTTATCTGATACTCTGCTGACACGGCGATTATTTCTTAGGTGCATTGGCAAGTGTATGTAGCAAGAAATCGTAGAATTTCTCGACTGAAGCGATCTCCACCTTCTCATCTGGCGAGTGAGGATAGCAGATTGTAGGACCAAACGAGATCATATCCAAACCTGGGTAATTTGATCCGATGATACCACACTCCAAACCTGCGTGGATAGCAGTAACAGCAGGTCGCTTGCCATAAAGAGCCTCATAAGATGAGAGCATAGCCTTCAAAATTGGAGACTCCATATTAGGATTCCAGCCATCGTAGCTACCCGACAAAACCACATTGAAACCAGCAAACTCCAGCGTAGCCTTAATAGCATCAGCCAAAGCCTCCTTCTCGGAGCGAACAGATGAACGCACCAAAGTCTGAACCTTGATAGTATTGCCATCCGATACTACGCGAGCCATATTGTTTGAGGTCTGCACCAAGCCCTCCATAGCCATAGACATCTTATCCACGCCATCTGGGCAAGCCACCATAGCAGCCATAAGAGCCTTAGCCAAGCTATCGGGGAAGATATCAGCGGCAGGAGCTATCTTCTGAGCCTTGATAGAGATTGAATCTTCGACAGCAGCATACTCAGCCTGAGCAACCTGCTCAAACTCAGCGACAATGGCAAGAGCTGACTCTACATCAGATGACTTAACCAAGACGCTGGCAACACATTCGCGTGGGATAGCATTACGCAAGCCACCGCCATCAACCGAAGCAATCTTCAACTCCATCTGAGCAGAGAGCTTACGCAAAAGGCGGAACATGAGTTTATTAGCATTAGCACGCTGGCAGATGATCTGGATACCAGAGTGACCACCCTTGCAACCCTTAACAGAGATCTCCAAAGTCTCAAAGCCCTCTGGAGCAGCCTCTGCCTGATACTCAAGCGAAGCATTCACGTCTGTACCACCAGCACAACCTACATACAACTCACCCTCGGTCTCTGAGTCCAAATTAAGTAAGATCTCGCCCTGCAAAAGACCACCCTTTAGACCGAAAGCTCCATCCATACCTGTCTCCTCGGTAGCAGTGAAGAGTCCCTCGATAGGACCATGCACGAGTGTATCATCCTCCAAGACTGCCAAAATAGCTGCCACACCGATACCATTATCTGCGCCCAAAGTAGTACCATTGGCAGTAACCCACTCGCCATCGATGTATGCCTCGATAGGATCGTTGATAAAGTCAAACACCTTGTCGTTGTTCTTCTGAGGAACCATATCGACATGAGCCTGCAAAACGATACCCTTGCGATCCTCCATACCAGCGGTAGCACCCTTCTTCATATAGACGTTACCAGCATCATCGACCTTATGTTCGATGCCATGAGCTACGGCAAAATCAACCAGATACTGGCGAATCTTCTCCTCGCTATGCGATGGGCGAGGGATATTTACTATCTCAGCAAAATGTTTCCAAACGAGTGTTGGATTTAGTGATTTTAGGTTCTTGTCCATAATTTCCGATTTTATTTTATTGATTTATATTTATTCTTCGCTTCTATCTTTATGCATCTTAACCACAGGAGCCTCCTTGGGCTTGGCTTCGCGTTCCGCCTGACGTTCAAACGCCTCTACGATATATTTCACCAACTGGTGACGTACGATATCGCGCTTATCAAACTCAACCATACCGATACCCTCAATACCGCGCAGGGTATTCATCGCACGCGTAAGACCACTATCGCTCTTACGTGGCAGGTCGATCTGCGTCACATCGCCCGTAACGATAAATTTGGCATTACGTCCCATACGCGTAAGGAACATCTTAATCTGCGAATTGGTAGTATTCTGAGCCTCATCCAAGATAACAAAAGCGTTATCCAGCGTTCGACCACGCATATATGCCAATGGGGCAATCTGAATCGTACCCTCCTCGATATATTTCTGCAACTTCGCAGCAGGAATCATATCGTTCAAAGCATCATACAAAGGCTGGAGATAGGGATCGAGCTTATCCTTCATATCTCCTGGCAAGAAACCCAACTTCTCACCAGCCTCTACCGCAGGGCGAGTGAGGATTACTCTGCGTACCTGACGCTCCTTCAGGGCGCGGACTGCCAAAGCGATGGCGGTATAGGTTTTACCCGATCCTGCAGGACCTACGGCAAACAGCAAATCGTTCTTTTCGTACTTCTCGACCAACAATCGCTGATTTACGGTACGGGCGCGAATCACATTGCCATTGTTACCATAGACAATGGTATCCTTATCGGCAACGGGTTCTTGACTTTCGCTAATGCCAACCGAAAAGGCTTGAGCAATGACCTCGCGCGAGATATGACCATATTTCAGATAATAGTCAACCAACTGCTTGAGTTTACGCTCAAAGGCTTCAACATCACGCTTCGAACCCAAGACCTTGAGCGAAGAGCCACGAGCAACGATCTTCACCTTGGGCGAAAGATCTCGCATCTGCTCAAGATAGATGCTCTGCGCACCATACAACTCGCGAGGATCGACACCCTCGAATATAATCTCTTTATTTATCGCTTCTTGATTCATCATTTACTTAAAACATATATCCAATACTCAACGTAGCCCACGAAGAGCGTGAATCGAACTCCATGCCTTCGAAGTAGTTGAGTGTTTGTCTAAAATTACCCGTATATCGAGCCTCCAGCAATAGGTGATCAGATAGATCAACTCCCACGCCCAATACATAGCCTACCGTAGAGCGCAAACGTCCAAACTCGATCTTCTCGGTGGGCAGTTGGTATCGTGCAGTGCCTCCCAACGAGAATTGAGGTCCCACGTTGAAACGCATCCTGCCCAAGCCTCGATAAGAGAAGAGCAAAGGGATTTCCAACACGTTAGATTTCACATCGAGTCGATTGGACTCTGCTCCCGCTTCGATCTTATTATGCAAATAACCTATCTCCAACTGCAATGCACATCTCTCCTGCCAGATATATGACATCTGAAGAGCTGCCCTGAAGCCCAATTTGGCTGAAGCATTGATGGCTTCGGGCATCGAAGTGAAAAGGTAGGCACCACCTGCCACAACGCCCATCTCCATACGGCGATAGCGAGCAGATGAGTAGAAATGCTCCTCTAAGCGTTGGGCGTGAGATTCGAAAATACCACACACAACCACCGCAAGCAACAATATCAGACCTTTTAACTTCATACAACCATCCAAAACAGTCTATTATATTTTTCAAATATACATATTTTTCGTCAAACTCCGAAATTAAGCCGCTTTTATTTCGTAAAACTTTTTTCTTCACCAAGTTTACATTATCTTTGCACCCGAAGAATTGGGTATTAGAAAAAGTATAAATTAGCAAGATAACACTATGAGTTTAGTAGCTATCGTAGGTCGCCCTAACGTGGGTAAATCAACTCTTTTCAACCGTTTGGTGGGTCATCGTCAGGCTATCGTTGACGAGACTGCTGGTACAACTCGTGACAGACACTACGGCAAGACCGACTGGAATGGCAAGGAGTTTTCGATCATCGATACGGGTGGTTATGCCGTAAATACAGATGATATCTTCGAGGATGAGATTCGCCGTCAGGTATTATTGGCAATTGATGAGGCAGATTTGATCCTCTTCATGGTCGAGGTCAAGACTGGTATCACCGATCTGGATATGATGATGGCAGATGTGTTGCGCCGTTCTGAGAAGAAGGTATTGGTGGTTTGTAACAAAGTAGATAATTACGATCTGATTTATCAGTCGCACGAATTCTATTCACTCGGTTTGGGTGATGTATTCTGTATCAGCTCAATGTCTGGTAGCGGTACGGGCGATTTGATGGATGAGATTCTGAAGAATCTTCCAGAAGATGCCAAGGCTGAGGAGATGGAGGATTTGCCACGCATCACTATCGTAGGTCGCCCTAACGTAGGTAAATCATCGCTCACCAACGCACTTTTGGGTGAGGAGCGCAATATTGTGACCAACATAGCTGGTACTACTCGCGATTCGATCCACACGCGCTATAACAAATACGGCATGGATTTCTATTTGGTGGATACTGCTGGTATGCGTAAGAAAGGTAAGGAGATGGAGGATCTGGAGTTCTACTCGGTGATGCGTTCGATTCGTGCTATCGAGAACTCTGACGTCTGTATCCTGATGCTCGATGCCCAGCAGGGTTTGGAGTCGCAGGATTTGAACATCCATAATCTGATTGTGCGCAACCGTAAGGGTTGTGTGATTGTGGTCAACAAGTGGGACTTGATCGAGAAGGAGAACAACACGATGAAGGAGTGGAGAGAGTTTTTGGAGAAGAAGCTCGCTCCGTTTAACGATATTCCAATCATCTTTACTTCGGTGCTGAACAAGCAGCGTATCTTGGAGGTATTGCAGCAGGCTATACGAGTATATAATTCTCGCCGCCGCCGTATCCCTACTTCGGAGCTTAACGACTTTATCCTTCCTATAATCGAGGATTATCCACCAGCATCGACCAAAGGTAAGTATATCCGCATAAAGTATGCTACGCAGTTGCCAACGCCAACGCCTCAGTTTGCATTCTTCGTGAACTTACCTCAGTATATCAAGGAGAACTATCGCCGCTACTTGGAGAACAAGATCCGCGGAGAGTGGGATTTTTCGGGTGTACCGATCCAGATATATTTCAGACAGAAGTAGAATTCTATATATAACCTAAAGAGCGAGATTTGCTATTACAATCTCGCTCTTTTCTTTTACTCATTCTCCCCCACCTTCGGGATGATAAGTTTATTCGACACCGACATCACATATTGATTCTGAGATTTTTTGTCACGCTTCATCACCAGCGGCGCGATCAGCGTCTGGCGAGGGTGTATTTTGCCACGATTATTATGGGCGTGATAGACCATATAGTAACCCTTACCTCGCTTAAAAAGCGAATGATGTCCCGTACCGACATATCCCAAATGGCGATGCAGAATAGGATTGCTCTCATAACGCACATAAGGTCCTGTGACATTATCCGACACGGCATAACCTACGGCATAATCCAGACTCTGGTAATCGTTGCAGCTATATGTGAGGTAGTATTTACCCTCGTGGTGAATAACGCATGGTCCTTCAGAGACATAAGCCTGCACTTGTTCCCATGTATTAGCCTCGGGTTTCAACACCAACTTTGCTCCTTCGATCTTCACTCTCGACATATCATCACTAAGCTCGGCAACCCAAATGCCATAAGGCTGGAATCTCACCCAGAAGATATAAGGCTTGCCCTTATCCCAAAAGATCGAAGAGTCGATACCCTTCTCTTCCATATATGGGCGTTTTTCGCGCTGTACAAAAGGTCCACAAGGAGAGTCCGACTCGGCATAGCAGATATGCTCCTCGGCACTATATGTCATCAAATATTTGCGACCAATTTTATAGACCTCGGGAGCCCAGAACCACTTCTCGCCCCACGAATCATCTTTATGTAGAGCCAAACCACCCTTGGCATTTCCGCATAGGTCGCTCCACGTCTTAAGATCTTGTGAACGATAGACAACAATACCATCATTGGAGTGAGTGCCATAGATGTAGTACCAGCCGTCTTCCTCCAAAATAAATGGATCAGCCAAAAGCAACTGTCCCTCCTCGGCAGAACCATCCTTGGACTGCGCCATAGCCATGAGACCGAAATTGGTCAACAAAATGAGTAAAAGAGCAAACTTCTTCATATCATCTAACTTTTAATATACATGAACACTTGCGCCTTGTGCCGATGGCAAATAATTGATACCATACCAACACATCTGCAACAAAAGGAAAGAGAACAGCAACAAGGCGAAATTGAGGTTCTGATCCTTCACATGAGGGCGCATATGCAGATACAACAGATAACTGAGCCATGTAGCTGCCGCCCAAGTCTCCTTGGGATCCCAAGTCCAATAATCGCCCCAAGCCTGCTTAGCCCACAGTGCACCCATAACCATACCCAAGGTAAGGAATGACCAGCCGATACGCACCAGATTATCACACACCCTGAGTTCCTCATCTGACGCCAGCTTAGGCGATTTGCGCAGCCACAAATAGAGAGCAAACAGAGTCACAGCACCCATCATGGCATAGGCAAACATATAGACAATCACATGAGGCACAAACCATGGACTCTGCAACGCGGGCATAAGCGTTTTGCTATGGATTTCGGGCTTAAAGAGGTTGATGCAGATAAAGACCACCGACATCATTGTACCGAAGCTCAGAATCCATTTATATCGCCAGCGCAGATATACAACTACACCCGCCACCGACAAAAAGAACGAATACCACAGACGAGTCTCGCCCATAGTACGCATTGGCGGACGCTCAAGAGCGATCCACATGCCGATGATATAGGCAAAGAAGATCACAGATCCCGTAATTGACAACGCCGCGGCGTGCCAACGCTTCTGAGATTTAAACGCCATCACAGCACCCGCAACCCAACAAAGGATAGAGGCTATGGCATAATATATCAGTTCATTCCAACTCATCGTTTACCCTCCTTTCTGTGCTTTGTTACACTTTTTGCGTTTGTAAGAGGCTGCTTTTTGGTTTCCCGCTTAGACTTTGCAACCTTACGACCTCCAGCTGTGAGGAACATAACCACGCCTGCCAAAAGAGTGAGCCACAAGGCGCAATGAGTTACTGGGTACCAGCCATCTCGCACACACTCCAGCACGCTATGCGTACTCCAACGACCGCGAGCAGTATCATATCCAACCTGATATATCTTCCACGATCCGAGCGTAGCAGGATGGTTCACTTCGACATTGAAGCGGTGCGATTCACCCTCAGAATCGATCACCACGATACGAGAAAGATATCGCTTAGCTTCGCGGCGTGGCATGGCAACAGCATAACGCTCGCCCAAACGAAGGAACGAAGGCTCGAAGATATGGCTTCCGCAACTTACCCAACCTTCGTACTTCTGCCCCGACTTCAGATTCTCAGCCTTAACATATACGGCAGGTGCAGCTCCGACATGTTTCATCTCGCGGAACTCCGCCTGACCAGGGATAGCCCCTGCCATATCGAGACTCTTGATGACCTCTACGCGCCACCCATCAATTTCCTGCGTCAAGCCCTCCTCTTCTACCAAAAGATACTCTTTGGAAGATTGCTCGGTCTTGGTGTCGAGTATATATAATTTGGCAGGATACTCCTCCATCGTAAACTCCTTAAGGGTAATGGCAAAAGGAAGTTCCATCGAGTTACCAGCCTTGTCGCGTCCTATGTGTGCAGCCTTATCGAGCGAGGTAGTGATAGTAACACGCTCCTTACCCGCACTTCCAAATGTCCCGACACAAAGGATTGTAAAAACAGCTATGTGTGAAAGGATAGCAGCCAAACGCCTCTGACGCCAACGATGCAGATCCTGCACTACATTCACGCCCAAAGCAGTCATAAAGTAAACCAAAAGGATATTAAAACTCCATGAACTTGTCATGCGAGAAAAACCCAACATCCCGACAATGCCTTCAGTATCGGGATCCTGACGCGTAAGACCGAAGATTATCGTAAGGATAACCATCGAGCTTAAAGTCGAGATCATCGCATGATGGTCATATATCTGACGCATCCACTTCCACTTATCACTCTGGACATATATAACTATCAACAGATATAGATAGTTGATAGCGAAAATAAGTCCCCACGGCTGGCGCAGGAACCTATTTGAGAAATCACCAAATGCAATCTGCAACACTACGCCCACCACGAAAAGCAAGGCGCAACGCAAGAATGCTTGTTTATAACCCCATTGTAAGGTCATTGTATTAATTTTTTGAGTTTATAAACATTTCGACTACTCAAAAATATGAGACATCGAATTTCCATTCCACACCTGTGGGATATCCAAGCCGAAAGCCTCGGCAAGAGTATGGGCTGTATCTTGCTGTAACATCACCTCAAAGAACTCACCTCCCTGCTTGATATTCTTACCCGCAATGATGAAAGGAGTCTCCATCTCCATCATCGACTGACCGCCATGACCTGTGCCAATACCACCGTGGTCAGATGTAATAATAATGATACTATCGTCATATATGCCAGCCTCCTTAATCGCTGCGACAATCTCACCAAGACAAGCGTCCAGCTCCTCCATACGGGCGTAGTATTCCGCCGTATCGTGTCCCTTGCTATGTCCGACATGGTCGGGATCATCATAGATGATAGCCATAAAATCGGGCTTAACACTCTTGATATATTCCACCGACTTTGCCGCAATATATTCAGGCTTCTCCTGATGGCAATAGTCAATAGTCTGATAGTCAATCAACGGTTTAATGCCACCCCACTCATAGATGCAGGCAGTCTTAGCCCCTGGGATCTGCTCACGAATGAGAGAGAAGATTGTAGGGAATACGCCATTCTCATTCACATAAGCAGGTGCAAGAGGTGCCGAATTGCCGTTATTGGTCCATCCCGTAAGCTCGGTTGTAGCACCCATGAACATTGAAGCCCAATTAGGTGCGCTCACCGATGGGAGAACGGTACGCTTCTTCAAGGTGTAGCATCCCTGCTCCATCAAGGCTCTGGTGTTGGGCATATCAACCGAATCCATACAATACGAGCCCCAGCCATCGAAACCAATCAAGAAAATATGTTCTGCATGACGCTTACTCCCGCACGAAGAGAGCAAAGCGACAAACAGGATAGTCATTAAAAAGAAATATCGTTTCATCGGTCAATTTCTTTATGCAAACTCCCTCAGCAAAGACTCATAGATTGAGAATTACCGAGGGAGTTAGATTGAGTCAAATAATTATAGAATTACAGACTTCAGCGATTGCTCCACAAATTAAACAATGCTGAATTGCGAATCCTATATTTTAATTATGCCTTCTTCCACTGCTCACGCAAAAGCTCAACAGCAGCTGGCAAAACTACATTACGATCACCCTGGCAACCGCACTCGAAGCTAACATAATAAGGATAGTTCATCTCCTTCAAAGCGCGGAATCCATCGATGTAGTTGTCCTTCTCGCCATCCTCGCCTGGCATGCTGCGGCGACCACGGCTTGCTACGTGTACGTGCTGCAAATACTCACCAGCAGAGAGAAGTGCTGCATAGTCATTAGTCTCCTCCTTCATGTGCCAGAAGTCACCCATAACCTTAACACCTGCACTCTTAGAGTCACGTGCAATAGCTGCACCGTCACTTACCAAACGCAAGTAGTGGCACTCACCACGGTTAAGTGGCTCAAGGATAACAGTTGTGTTGTGCTTCAAAGCGTACTCACCCAACTCATGCATCTGCTCGCACAAATACTCACGAGTCTCACGAGTGTGAGGCTTACATGGCTTCTGACCATTGAATGCAGGAACCATGATAACACCTGTAGAACCCAACTCACCAGCAGCAGCGATGATATCGCGCATAGTAGAGTCGAAAGTAGCCTTTACAGCAGGATCCTCAGCCAAGATAAAGCCACCGAAACCAGCACAGATAGCTGAAAGCTTAATGTTACGACCCTTAAGTGCGTTCTGGATCTCAGTTACACGGTTAGCCAAGTTACGACCGCCTGGCTCGAAACCTACGATACCGAGCTTCTCCATATAATCGAACTTCTCGTTGAGGCTCTTACCTGGAGCTGTACCCTCCTGGAATGAAAGACGCAACTCTGGCTTACCCTTCTTAGGAGCGCAAGATGCCAAAAGCTCTACTGGAGCAGTAGCTGCAGCAACAACAGCTGCGCCTGCCAATGATTTCTGCAAAAATTCTTTTCTATTCATATAGTCTATAGTTATAGTTTAGTAAACTTTTCTTCCAATTCTTTGATAAAATTCTCAACCGCCACGGCATCATCTGCGGCAGGAGTCCAACTCGCTATATTGGATGCAACGATAGGAGCATAAGGACCTTGCTTAATCTCAAACAGCACCGTATCATCTTCCAGCACCACCAAGCCGTGCCACACGCCTGCCTCGATATCGAAACCGACACAATCGCTTGCAGGAGCGACCTCACGACACTCAACAAGATTACCCTCATCGTCATAGATCGTAACGCCAACCCTACCCTTCAGGAGTGCAACACTCTCCGAGCGAGTAGGATTCAAGTGCCGATGCACGGGAACATATGTACCTCGGTGCATGACATTAATCAAACGATTGATAGGCTCATCGGTAGAGCGATGGAAATCGTAATTCTTCCTTAGGCGAGGTGACAAGCGAGCCTCTTCGGCTACACGAGTCATCAACTCCCGATCGATAAACTCTACCTTTGGTTTTACTGCCATAATCGAGAAATCATCTGAATTTTGTAAAAAGGGTGGAGAGGGAGTTTGTAGCTCCTACCCCACCCTCATAGTTTAGCGAATCAATATGATTACTTACCTGGAGTGAAGACAACGCACTTATCCATATCCTGCTTGCCCAACTCATGCTTGAACTCAGACATGTAATCCTGTGCAGACTTGCTCATCTCGTCCCATGTTACAGTACCACCAGAGTAAGCAGCCTCACGACCCATTACACCTGCCAAGCAAGAGATAGCACACTCTGTAGCCTCATCGTGAGCTGTACCCTTACGGATGTGGTTAACCCAATCAACATGCTCCAAAACGTATGGGTTGTGCTGCTGGAACTCAGCCTTAGCAGCCTCCTCATCATACTTCCAGATTACGTTACCAGCCAAATCCTTGATAACACCTGCGCTGCTCCAAGAACCCTTAGTACCCTGGATGAACTCGCTTACGTTGTTTGAACAACCGTTGATCTGACGGCACATAGAGTGCATGTGGATACCGTTCTCCATCTCGAAGTCAACACCAAACTGGTCATACTGGTCACCAGTGATACGGCGGTGACGTGCACCAAATGCAGTAGCCTTAACTGGCTTCAGACCTGACATCCACAAGAATACGTCAATATTGTGAACGTGCTGCTCTACGATATGGTCACCAGACAACCACTTCCAGTTAACCCAGTCGCGGATCATCCACTCAGTGTCGGTCCACTCCTTCTGACGCTCGCGATACCAAAGCATAGACTGGTTCCAATATACGTTACCACCTGTGATCTCACCGATCCAACCCTCCTGGATCTTCTTGAATGCCTCAACGTATGGACGCTGGTGGTGACGCTGTGTACCTGTTACAACGCTCAAACCCTTAGCCTTTGCCTGCTTAGCAGTAGCCATGATTGTACGGTAACCCTTAGCATCTACAGCGATTGGCTTCTCCAAGAATGAGTGAACACCCTTCTCAGTTGCATACTGGAAATGGATAGGACGGAATGCTGGAGGAGTAGCGATAACTACCATATCAACGCCTGAGTCGATAACCTTCTTGTAAGCATCGAAACCTACGAAGCACTTATCATCAGCAACAACCTGATTTGACTTAGCCAAACGACCCTTCAAGCCATTAAGACGATCTGCAAAAGTATCACCCAATGCAACAACCTTAATGCCGTTTGCAGCGTTCAAAAGGTCAAAGATAGCACCTGAACCACGACCACCACAACCGATAACGCCGGCCTTCAACTCCTTACCATCGATAGCCTTATCTGGCAACTCTGGAACGTAGTATGTACCAGCCTCCTTGATTGGAGTGTAAACAGGACCCTTCTCACCGCAAGAAGTGAGAGCTGATGTACCAACAAGTGTTGAAACACCCAACAATGCAGATGTTGACAAGAAATCTTTTCTGCTGATTTTGTTCTTACTCATAATAGTAGTAGTTTATTAAGTTAAAGTAAAGTATTAATTAAGTTTCTTTATTTCCTGTAAATCAATCGACTATACTGCAAATTACTTAGCCTCAACACCCTCAGGCACCTCGCAAACAACGCGGAAACCGATACCCTTGATATCTGAATACCACCAGATACTCTTTGGGTTCTGTGGGTCGGTACGCAACCAAGCATCATGCTCGGTCTTACCACGTGCTGCAGAACGAAGCTGCGCTGCATCGTTTACATAGTAACCACCACGAACAACATGCTCTGTACCAGACTCTGGACCCTTAGGATCGACTGCGCCATCCTGCATCTGTGAATATGCATCCTCAGCGTACCAGTCAGAGCAATACTCCATAGCGTTACCCAACATATTCTTCAAACCGAATGGATTAGCCTTCATCTTAGCTGGATCCTGAGTACGGTTCTTACTATTGTTTACATAGATAACATGGCTATTGATAACGGTTGTATCGGCACCGAAGAGACCATTCCAGAAGCCCTCGTTAGTATAGTCCTTTGGACTACCCTCGAAGTAGTATGGAGTAGATGTACCACCACGAGCAGCATACTCCCACTCAGCCTCGGTAGGCAAACGGTACTTCTTACCTGTCTTAAGAGTCAACCACTGACAGAATGTCTGAGCCGAATAGTGAGTCATAGTGATAGCTGGACGCTCGCCCATACCCCAACCCTGATCTGGGAAGCCGAATGGAGGAGTTGGACCGCTGACTGCATCGCAATCCTCACGCTGGTTATTAGCATAGATAGTCTCAGGAGATGTACGACCCTCTGACATAGTGTCGCCATAGAATGCCCAGAACTGATCCCAAGTTACCTCCAACTCACCCATGAAGAATGGAGAGATAGTAACATTACGCTGTGGAGACTCGTCTGCATTGCGGAATGGCTCATTCTCAGGGCTACCCATCATAAAGCTACCGCCAGGGATTGCAACCATACGGATTGAAGCAGCTGTACCAGGGATTGTCTCCTCGAAGTTCTTGAACTCGGTAACGGTAGTTGCCTCTGTATAGAGCTCCTTACCCTCGTTTGAAACAGGAGCCTCGGTCATAGAAGAGTGCTTATAGTTTGGATTGTAGTGACCAGCATCCAAGTGACAGCTGATACACTGGAGATTCAAAGCCTCCTCGTTCTCCTCATAGTAGAGGTGAGATGTAACACCATCATCTGACAAACCTGCAGGGAAGATGTTAACGTGACAAGCCTTACAAGACTCGTTATAAACGATAGTCTGAGCATACTCCAACTCACCCTTTACATCCCAATCGATATCCTCGGGATTCTTGGTGAGGTATGACCAAACATCGTGCAGACCAGTAGTGACCTTAGCCTTAACATAGTCGAAAGATCCCTTTGGAGGAAGGTGACACGCAGCACAGTCGGTAATCACACCACTCTCGCTGTTGTAGTGCATAGACTGCTTCCAACTTGCGTCTGACTCAGGATGATAGTGACACATCATACATGATTCATTCTTCGAACTTGCCACCCAAACGTAGTTAAAGGCGATCATCAACGAAAAGCCGAGTACAAGACCGGCCAACCCTACAAGTAGGTACTTTTTCTTATTACCTGATTTTGACATGATTATAAGTTATAATTCACAAATTTATAAGTCTCTTCACCCGCCTCCAAAAGTCCTAAAAATCCAACCACACAAAATAGTTCTCTAATATATCCAATACTTTTGGTGCATAATACAGGTCAAAAGTAATAAAAAATTCAGATACCTCAAAATAATTAACATTTTTTTGTAAAAAAAGTTTCAAGCACAAAAAAAAGGGAGCTGATAATAAAATTACCAGCTCCGCATTTAAATTCACGTAAGATATCGAACTATTTTTCAATCCATTTATGCCACTTCTTCTCTGGGTCGTAGCCTGCCTGAACCATAGTCTCAACAAACTGCATACCACGTACACCATCCTCTACACCTGGGAAATCAAGCATATCGGCTGTTGGCTCTTCGCCTGCATGACGAGCACGGATTGTGAGTGCGAAATTGCGATAGATATTAGCAAACGCCTCGATGAAACCCTCTGGGTGACCACCTGGGGTACGAGTAACCCACTTAGCCTTATCTGAAAGATAACCATTACCTACGCGGATAACCTCAGCTGGTCGATCCAACCACTTAACGTAGAGAGTGTTAGGCTCCTGCTGGAACCACTCGAAACCACCCTCCTCGCCATATACGCGAAGACGGATGTTATTCTCCTCACCTGTAGCGATCTGAGTAGCCTGCAAGAGGGCTGTGAAGCCCTTGTCGGTACGCATGAATGCGCAAGCGTCATCATCAATTGGACGACCCTCAGCAACTTGCAACAAATCGGCGCAAAGTTCAGTAACCTTAGCACCTGTAACGTACTCTACCAAGTGCCATGCGTGTGTACCGATATCACCTACGCAACCGCCCTTACCAGACTTCTTAGGATCAGTACGCCAGCCTGCGTTATTACCACCCTTAAGCTCGATACGCTTAGAGAGCCAACCCTGAGTATATTCTACATATACGCGGCGAACCTTACCGATAGAGCCATCGGCAATGCGCTTCTTCATCTCACGAATTGCAGGATATGCGCTATAACCATGAGTCAAAGCGAATGTTTTGCCTGTACGGTTAACGATCTCGCGCAACTGCAAAGCCTCCTCCAAAGTGAAGGTCATTGGCTTATCCAACACTACGTTGAAGCCCAACTCCAAAGCCTTAGCTGCAGGAGCAAAGTGGAAACGGTTAGGAGTAACGATAGTCACGAAATCCATGCGCTCGCCCTCTGGCAAAGCTGCCTCCTTCTCCAACATCTCCTCCCATGAGTAGTAGATACGATCCTCTGGAACGTAGTATGAAAGACCAGAACTCTTAGAGATCTCAGGGTCAATACTAAACATACCACATACCAACTCGATCTCGTTGTCCATAAAAGCTGCGCGGCGGTGTACAGCACCAATCATAGCATCGCTACCACCACCGATCATACCCATTCTTAACTTGCGATTTTTCATTTTTTTGTATTTTTGGTTAGATTTAAGTCCACATCTTTAGCAAAGATATGAAAAAAAATCTAAAAAGCAGAACATTATCAACAAGAATTTTTCTTATTTTTGTTTCGTAATGAGTTATAAATGATGAAGCGATATATTCTTACTGCTATACTTTATGTTTTAATAGGCACGCTTGCGCCTTCGCTCGCACGTGCATCACACTCTGCCGAGAGTGGCGATTATTCTATCCATGAGGCTCGATTCGAAGACCAAGAGCAAGCCAGATTTCGCCATGACCCCACTGCGCCAATGGTACACGATCCTGTATTAATCAAATGCGAAGACAAGTATTATCTGTTCTGCACGGGATGGGGAATTTCGACCTTCGTATCGGATGATATGAAGCATTGGAAGGCTCAAGGTGGAGTATTCGAGCAGATACCACAATGGATGAAGGATCGCATACCAGGATTCAGAGGGCATATGTGGGCTCCCGACATAATATATCACAACGGAGAGTATCACTTGTATTATTCTTGCTCTACATTTGGCAAGAATCGCTCATTTATCGGGCATGCCGTAAACAAGACACTTGATAGAAGCAGTCAAGAGTATAAATGGGAAGATCGAGGTGTAGTGGTAGAGTCCATACCCGAAAGAGATCAATGGAATGCGATAGATCCAAATGTAATAATTGACAATGAGGGCAAGGGTTGGTTTTCCTTCGGATCATTCTGGGGTGGCATAAAGCTATTCGGACTAAACAAAGATCTTTCCAAGCCCAAAGAGCCACAGGAGTGGATAACCATAGCCACAAGGGATAGAGCCGAGAGTCGGGAGAATGCCATCGAAGCACCATTTATATACAAGAGAGGGGAATATTACTATCTGTTTGTTTCGATAGATTTTTGTTGTCGCGGCAAAAACAGCACCTACCGAATGGTTGTAGGTCGCTCGAAAGATATAAAAGGTCCTTATCTGGATGATTCGGGCAAAGCCATGAGCAGAGGAGGTTACAAGCCCATAAAATCATCTTCCGAAAAGTGGGTGGCGGCAGGACATTGTGGAATACATCACATTGATGGCAAAGATATTTTAGTGGCACACGCATATAGCGCACAAAGTGGCGAGTCGCAACTCATAATCAAAGAGATCGAGTGGAATGAAGATGGGTGGCCCGATATTGAGTTATAAGAGAACAGACAACTATGGCAGATAACTATTTAGGCAAAAAGATGGAGGATTACATGGCGAGGCGTACTACCGCGCCAGCGAAAAAGCACCAACCTTCGTTACTAAAACTCTTGACGCGCAACCGTAGCCATCGTGCTTTCGACAGCACATTTGTGGTAAGAGAGGATCAGTTACGCAAAATAATTGAGGTTAATACTAAAACGCCCTCGGCACGTAATCAGCAGGTTTTGCGTTTCAGACCTGTGCTAAAAGATGAGGCCGACAAGATACTCCCCCACATTCGTTTAGGAGCTGCGTTGCCAGAGTTGCATCTGCCTGAGAAAGGTTATGAACCTAATGGCTACATCATAATATGTTCGACCAAAGAGGAGGATCGTTATGTGAGTATCGACTTGGGTATTGCTGCGCAATCGATGTTGCTTCAAGCCACAGAGATAGGATTAAACGGGATCTGCATAGCAGCATTTGACAAAGGTGCAATCAAGGAGGCATTCGCACTACGATATGAGCCATTGATGATTTTGGCAATAGGTCGTGGCATGGACAAAATCGAGCTAACGGAGATTGGGGAGCATGAAAGCCACAACTATTACCGAGTCGATGGGACACATTATGTGCCTAAGGTAAGAGTCGAAGATTTGATTATTAAATAAAAGAATAGGCGGGAATCTCACGACTGCCGCCTATCTCGGAGCCACAGAAGCTCCATAAACTACTAACCCAAACTTAAAATAAATGAAGAAACCTCGCAACGGTTATCGGCCGTTGCTGATATATCTTTCGCAAAGAGCGTGCCGTTTGATTTAAAGCGAGCAAAAGAGCCCGACTGCGACACATCGGCAATCAAACTGAACATAAGGGCGGGAATTGAGCATGAAGGCAGGGAGAGCATAATAACAAACAAGACGAAGACACGGCGAGCAGAAACAAAAAAACTCTCGGAGGAGAAATCTTCCGAGAGTTTTTCTATCAATATACTTAATTTATATTTTAGAGAGTAACGGTATATGCACCGCTTTCATACTTCTTAGATTCGCTCTGACCAGGGAGTGTAACGGTAGCTGTTGCGCTCTCTGGGATAGAGAACTCCCAGATCCACTTATCACCCTCATAACGCCATGCACTCTTGATCAAACCTGCAGCCGACTCATACTCAGCCGAAAGATGACCCAAACGCTTATCTGGCAGCGGCTTCATGATGATATGCTTGAAACCTGGAGTCTTTGGATCGGCTGCGATACCTGCTGCAGTCTCCCAAATCCACTCGCAAACACAACCATAAGCGTAGTGGTTGAAGCTGTTCATACCACGAGGACCCATACCCTTTTCGACCATATAGCTATTCCAACGCTCCCAGATAGTGGTTGCACCGTTATCTACAGAATATAGCCAGCTTGGATTCTTACGCTGGAACAAAAGCTCATAAGCGATATCCGACATGCCGTTCTCGGTGAGTGTAGCCATAAGGATAGAAGTACCCAAGAAACCTGTCTGCAAGCAATTATCGTGCTGCTTGAAGTTCTCACGCAGGCGAGCAATCATCTTAGCCTTAGCCTCGCCCTCGAAGAGATTGTTCTTCAAGGCGAACAACGCAGGAGTCTGCATCGTATTAAGAATATCGGTCTTGAAAGTGCCATCGGCATTGAAGAACTGCTCCTTCATATATGCCTTTGCATCCTGAACCATCTTCTCATAAGGAGCAGCATCGCGACCTGTAGCCTTTGCCATATCGACCATCATCGAGGCATCAATAGCCCAATATGATGCGCTCAGGTAATTCCAATAAACGAGAGTCTCAGGACGTGGCTTACCATCGACAAATGCACCGCCACCACAACTCTCCAATGGTTCATAGCTCAACCAGTCTGCCCACTGATAGTTACGGTTCTCATCAATCAAAGCCTCGTGATCGTACTTAGTCTCGTTGATATGATTCATATAAAGCTCCATAGAAGCCCAGTTCTCATCAACGATTTGCTTATCGCCAAACTGCTTCCAAACGGTCCAAGGTACGATAACACCAGCATCTGACCAACCCAGACGTGCAAGTTCATTACCATACTGCGCATGAGGAGCCACACCAGGATAACCACCCTTAGGACCCTGACTGTCACGCATATCACGCATCCACTTATGGAAGAATGTGAGTGTATTGGCGAAGAAAGTACCAGTCTCGGTAAACACCTGAGTGTCGGCAGTCCAACCCAAACGCTCGTTACGCTGAGGACAGTCAGTTGGAACTGAAAGATAGTTCGAAAGCTGACCCCAATATGTGTTGGAGATAAGTTTATTGATAAGTTCGTTGCCTGTAGAGATCTTACCTATCTCAAGATTCTCAGCGATAGAGGTTACAGGGATAGACGAGATCTTCTTGATGGTAACATCGCCATCGGCAGTGATAGCAGCATAGCGATAGCCATAGAATGTGCGAGTAGGATGATAGCTTACGAACTTACCGCCCTTGCCGAATGTGTATTTCATCAAGAAAGCAGTATTTGGAGTACGCAAGTTCTCACGGTGAACACTACCCTCAGGACCATCCATACCACGACTGCGTGCGCCATTTCCATCGTTGAGCAACTCTCCAGGGAGGCATGTAAGGGTTGTACCCTCGGCTGCCTTGAAGACAAACGATGGCACGCCAGCACAGTTCTGACCGAAATCTACAACAAGATTCTCACCTGCCTTCAAAACGATCTGCTCACCATCGGCAAAATGCTTAGAGATAACTACCTTACCGAACTCTTTCTCCTTCTTACCTTCTACATCTTTCCAGATATAAGCCTCAACAGGACTCAACTCAAGATCATGACGAAGATAGATCTCTGCACCCTCAGAAGGCAAGATCTCGCCCTTAAACTCCTTATTCTCCTCTGGCTTAGAGAGCTTATCGGCAACAGCATAGCCCATAGGCTCGCGAGCATCGTACTCCTCACCATCGAAGATAGCTGAATGCTTCACAGGACCTGCAATGCCAGCCTTCCAATTATCGAGATCGGTACCGTACAACTTCTTGCTACCATCGTCATAGGTAAGCTCCAGCACACCACGGAAAGCACACTTCGTACCCCACATCTTAGAGTTACCTGGAGTCACAATTTTATCAGCCCACCAACCCGGTGTAACCTGCGCAGAGAGCTGGTTTTCGCCACCATTAGCCTTATTGAAGGCATCGGTGATATCATAGGTAAACGAACGGCGAGTCTTTAACACATGGGTAAAACCAGGCTTAAGGAACTCATTACCGACAGGCTTGCCATTCAGGTAGATCTCATAAACGCCCAAACCTGCAGTCATCCACTTGGCAGAGACGACCTTGCCCTCATTCTTGACAGTAGAAACAAACCAACTTGCACCATCGGCAGCGCGATCGTGATTCCACTTCTCCAAAACAGGAGCATCTACCGCCGAAATCCATTTAGAAGATTGCCATGCAGATGCATCCAACGCTTCGGTCTTATGCCCTACAAAGCTGCTTTTCTCGCCACAAGCAACCATAAAAATGGCAGCCAAAAGTGTGGCAAAATAAGACAAACGAGTAATTTTAGTTTTCATATAAATTTATTTAAGATTTGAATTAGCCTTTATACACAGTGACAAAATGCCCAATAAATTAAGCAAAAATACAAATTAGCTCACATTTTTGCAAATACTTTATCCTCAAAAAGGGCTTATAACATAAATTATATTAGCAGATTGGGGCGAACTACCCTATTATCTTATCCAGCAAAAAAGAGACAGATAGGATAATCTGCCTCTTGTAAAAAAATGATACGAATGCTACTTAGAGATTTTAAAGCCTAATTTACTTATCAATTTTAGCGTTCCGAGTGCAGTATCTCGATCATACGCCTTCTCTATCTCGGGCAAATCCTCATAAGCGACCAGACAAGGATGTGTTTTCAAAGTATCATCCCGCTTCTCGCCATAAGTCCAACCCTGCTCCATACGGCTCTGAGCCCACACTTCGTGAACGTTCTTTGCCATCTGCTCTATAAGCACATCCAACTCCTTTGGCAACTGGATATCGCTTGTATCCATCGGTTGCGGCACATACATATTCTTCATTGTTCTCTCTTGATTAAGTTTCTATTATAGAACAATTCTTTTGCCCAAATCTATCACTGCGTTAAAATTTATTCGGGATCAATAAGGTTGCAAAAAGCAACAATATCCTCATTCCCAGGAATTGACATTGAGATCTCCTTTAATTTTCCTTGTTCAAGACGCAGTATTTTCATCTTGCCCGATGCTGATTTCGGATAGGCTGCTTTCAAATCCTCCAAATTATTAACACGAGAGCCGTTCCACTCAACAATGATATCACCGACCTTATATACGTTATGGGTGGTATTGGGGGCAAACTGTGTAATAAGCACTCCACCAAAAGGTAATCCCTCAAGAGTCTGCTTAAAGAACTCCTTTGCCGAAGCAACATAACCCACCTCCATATGACAACTCTGAAAATTGTCCAACGCTTTATTAATATCGGCAAGAACAAGCTGAGGTGTCACTAAACCCGGATCATCTCCTGCGGCGAGGGCTTCCTGATACATCTCGATAGACAAATCTAGAAAGGCTGACAGAACAAGAATTCCATTCCAATCTTTCTCTGGCGTAGCATCGGCATTGAAAGAGATTTTCTCAACAAAACCTCGATATTGTGCATAAACAGCTTTATTCAAAGAGTCCAACTCTTTTTCCTTGAGATAAAGCTCATCTTCACTCGTAGCAACATTATCCTGCAGCCCCTTTATGACATGATCAGTTCCCTCAAAAGCCTGCTTGATCAATACATCATACTCAGAATTTCTTAAACCCAAACCCGTATCTGGCATATTCTCAAACTTTGGAGCCAGCTCGTGATAATTCGCCAACGAGGATTCGGGCAATTTGTTTAGAATCTGCAGATATGTATAATAGAGAGCCTTTCCCATTGCAGGATAGAGATCAAGAACTCCTTCTATGTGGTTAATATCCGATGGAAGGAGTTGATCTTTGGAGACAACGCTACGCATCTGCGACATATTTGATTTAAGCTCTGAAAACATTGATAAAACATAGTCATCAATTTGCGCCAGATAGGATGGGCTTGTCTGATACAATGAGACTAGAAACTTCTGCCACGAAGACAACTCCATCGAAGTTTTCAGACTCGATTCATAGGATTCCAAATTATCTTCAACCAACTCCAGAGATTCATACACCTCGGCTTTATCAGATGTTTGACAATCTTTCCACGTATCAATGAGAATTTTGTTATCGGACATCATAAAATCAGCAATAGCCACCTTTAAGGTAAGATGCTCCACCACTTGCTCACACAGCGGCTTGGCAATGCTACGGAACAGGCACAACAAAGAAACAAGGATAATGAATACACTCAGCACCGTAGCAGTAGCCCATCTAACAATTAATCTTTGCCTTGTATATTTACGACTCTTAAGATAACTTTCAAGACGCTGCATAGCCAGATCAAAATAATCGATCGATGCGGCTATACTCTGATACATGGAGAGTTCCTCCATACCAGATGGCATGGTTTTAGGCCACTGAAAACCATTTAGCAATATGGGGATGATATTTTTTTTATTTTGCAGGGCATGAAGCACCTCCTTGCGAACCCAATCATCCTCGTCCTTGCACCTTTCAAGGGTGTTGGGAGGCAGCACTAAAACAAAATCTCGACACTCCTCTATAACTCGGAACAACTGCTTATTGAATGGTCCTGAGTCCATAGCCTCCAAGTCAAAAAAGACTCTATATCCTGCCGCCTTTAATCGGGTAGCTATCAAATTCGCCAACTCAAACGAGCTTCGGCGGTAGCTTATAAAAATATCATATTGTCTCATGAGATTCTAATTTATTTTTTTACTATTTTCATAGGCGAATCTGATGGTGGTATCCACAACATCGCAATCCCAAGATTGCTCCTCGGTATTTAAATCCTTCCATGGAACAAGATATTTGTGATGTTTTTTCTCATGATCGTTCTCGGGCGCATAGGTGTAACCCATAAGTTTATGAGAAGCAATCCAGCGTTCATGCTCTACGATAGCCATATTCTTAAGAAGCGTTGCATCTAAAGCGTTACAATCATAATCTAAGGTTCCGTACTTGCGAGAATCCACATAACCATAATATAGCTTAAGACGCTCGGAAAGATCTTTTTCATCGAACCCCATCAAAATCATCTTGGTACGGCTATGTCTGGCATTCGAGATATTCTGCGCAATGCGGCGATTTATATCTTGTATAGCATGATAACGTGACATAATTATACCCTCATCCTCACGCTTCTTTTCGATAAGGCTATCGATAGCTGTTACTCCATTATCCTCAATAAAATCTTTCTTCCACTGAGCATCAGCTGTCACTTCTGCCTTTTTCTTATATACCCAGTGAAACTCCTTAGCCTCAACTAAAATAGCGTCAGAAATTATTGTTTTGCGACTATAGATACTCTGCTTGGTACCAAAAATCTGCATCTCGATATTTCTGCCCTCAACCGATTTATTAAGTTCCCTGCTAACTTCATCCATTCGCTTCTCATTGCTAGTTTCATAGCATCTGACCATGATCTTCAACATTGGGAGATTCTTTTCTCGATGCATCAGAGCATACTTAAATAAATTAACGGCAAATGATAGTCCGAGTGCATCATTATTAAGCGTAACGACCACATAATTCAGTTTGTTAATAATACTTTCTACTCTACCCCAAAATTCTGCTGAGTCAATCGAAGCATTGACAAGAGATAATTCTTCACAGGTTATTGCAGGCATCTTCTTGCGAACAAAACCTTCGATTTCATCAATCTTGGCATCTACGGCATAACACATAAATGGAGTCTTATCCCCATTAGAATTAACAAAGGCTGAAAATTCGTACAAAAATCTAAACGCCTCTTGACCTGTACCGCCAAAACCCACAACCATTGAGGTAAACGGAGAATCGACCGTTCCTGTTTCTTTATTTACATCAACGCTATTAACAGGCAAAGCTCTATCATCAAGTTTTAAAGCTGCGATAGAGAGATATGCCGAATCAATAATTTTAATATCGGTCTTATTAAGTCCCTCCTTGTCCTGAATATTTTCAGTACCAACATTCTCAGGCTTCTTTTCATATTGCGCATAATGGTCTAACACCTCGTTATTGGCACTTCTACGGGCGTGGACATAGATTACATTCTTATTCTCATGCAAAGAGCTAAGTGTTATATCGTTCTGTAAATTCAATGCACCTGAGACATTCTTGTTCTCATTCTCTGAAAGGAAATAAATATGTAATTTTGAGCTTCGTTTTATAATGGCTCTAATATTTTTAAGACCTAAAATGCCGAAAATATCAACAGGCTTATCACTATTGAACGCCGCTGGTCCATTATAACAATGGTCTACCAAAGCATCGACAGCATCCAATCGGACCATCTCGTTTTTACTAATAGTAATGGTATTTGAAAGATCACCCAAATTGGTTTTACGCTGAACATAATCCTCATTATCTTCATCAACATCGATAAAGATAATCACCTCATTTTTATGGTACTTATCATTATGGCGTTTAATACTCTCTGCCATCAAACATGAAGCCTCGTTGACACCCCAAAACAGATGCATCACACGTCCATTGGTTCCACGACAGATCCATCTTCGATAAAATATCTTTAGAGAAGATTTAATTTTATAACCCAACATCCTGAATATAAATAAGAAAGTTATGAAAGCTGCAATAAAATGTAATAATGAGAACAACGCCATATAGGCGGCATCATGTTGCAAAACGGGTGAAACTCGAGATAATTCATCCGAAACGACAAACATCTTGAACGAGGCAATTATAGCACGAAGAACTACCGAAACGCCATTAATCCCAACATCGTAAAAACCGATGATATAGACAACCACGCCCAAAAGCCAGACTGTGATAGAGAGCCACGAAATGTGTTTGGATAATTTATCTACATACTTAGGCTTAAAAAACAAGAGTGCAAGTATTGCCAATAGCATTAACCCAAATAGCAACATCCAAGACCTTATCGAGATCCAACAGATAGAATCAACCGACTCAAAAGCAAGAGGATTCCCCCATAGCACCGAGGAAGTAAACCCACCGAAGTTTTCACTCAAAAACTCAACAATAAACTCTTTTATAGATTCAAACAATGACGACATATTAAATATATTTAGTTTGGGGTTAGCAAATTACATCTCTTATTAAGAGCTCCTCTATTCTTTGGCTACAATACTTCCACATCTTATGACAAAAGAATATGAATACTATCACCAACAATCCACTTATTACAGGAGTCACGCCCGTTACGAAAAGAATAGAATCATACAAGCCATGTGCTATGATTGGAGTAAGGAGGATAAGAAATAGATTTTTACCATGGCTCTTAGGATAAAACTTCGCCAACGAATAATAATATCCCATCAAAATACCGAAACAAAAATGCCCCGGGACAGCAAACACAGCACGAGATATTCCTACAGATATGAACGATTCGACATCAGAGAAGAGATACATCACATTCTCAACCGCAGCAAAGCCCAATGATACACATACCGCATAGACAATACCATCCATTTTTTCATCAAAATACTTATTTTGACGCAGCAAAAGCCATAGCACAAACAATTTGGCACACTCCTCAGGTATTGCGGCTCCAAAGAATGCAGAGCATATACTCCCTAATACATTCGTGGGCTCCTCGGGATATAATCCCAATATCCCAAACGGGATTGACATGACTAATGATAATGGTATGGACAACATACCAAAGAAAAAAGCTTTCACTAATTGTCCTTTTGGTTCGGGTATATTCTTATCCTTGTGATAAATATAAAACACAAGAATAGCAACAGGAAGCAATGCGGTTAGCAGGATAACCCAATAAATCATATACAAAATCAACAATTAAATGTCACTTACCACCTTTATGACAAACCGCTCTCACCGAGCGACCATAGTACAAATAACCATTTCCGACAATACCTTTACCATTCTGGGGAAAGAGTAGAGTTCGACCGAGAGCTATTTCTTACGTTTTACTATGTCGTAGCCTAATTTAGTAAGCAATTTGAGGGTGTTCATAGCCATCTCGCGGTCAAACGTCTTTTCACTTTCAGGAAGCTGAGAATATGCGACCATGCAGGGAGTCTCCTTCTTAAGATCATCGCGCTTGGCTCCATAAGTCCAACCTTGTGCCTGTCGCTCGGCAGCCCAAACATCGTGCGCATTTTCAGCTATCGCCTCACGCAGCTCATTCAACTCATCAGCCAATTCCACATCGGATAGATCTATCGGACAAGGTATATATGTTTTCATATCGCTTGTTGCTATAGTTACCATATAATTTTTCGAATCATTCCACGCATCCTCGAATTGCTCCAACGGATATATATCTTTAGGATTCGGTGAGTTGGGATCGTATATCGTCACACTTTTAGCATCGGGATCAACCGATAATACAACAACCGTATGATCAGGCATCTTGCCCAACAATATATCTTCCGCAATCTCGTAAGTCCTATCACCGAGCAGCTCACCACCATCAACAGCAACTATTATATTTTGTCCCATATTTAATGCTCCGATTATATCATCGACTGAGGATTCATATCGGCGCATGACGACCAAACCCTGCTCCTCCAAATGGCGACCTACATTATATAGTGCCGTACCATTTCGTTTTTGCCAGCCGTTTTGGATAGCATTGGCAAGAAGTTGCTCTTCGTCAAAATCTATATTAAGCATACGAAGAACATATTTTTCACACTCCAAACTGCAATAACTATCTTCATTACAAGTGGCAGCCATCGCAGTCATAGGGATTAGATCACTCTGCTGATGCATTAACCCCAACTCGGCATCTACGGCTCGAGAAATATGCAATAACTCTCTCAATCCGGCATCTTCAGAGAGCGCACCGATTATCTCCGCACTCTCCTGCGCAGTTGCATTACCATCAAGGAATGCCGCCATTACCTCCGCCGAGATACTATTATTCATAAATTTATTTTTCATATTTCTCAACCTCTTTAAATACTATGTCGGTTAGAGCCGCTAAAGCCCGTTTCTTTATATTATACACATTATCTACATTTGTACCTATCTCCTCGGCTACCACCTTAGGCTCTGCGCCCTGCAGAATGAGTCTTCGCAGAACATATACATAACGCCTGTTGGGCATCAGAGAAAACAAATGCTCAATATCGATCTTGGCAGTCTGCATCGGCTCCGCATCGACAACCCTCTTTTGCAATACAGGGCTATCTAAAAGAGTCTCTTTAGACTTGGTATCTATCATATTATCACGCTTCAAGATGAAATAGCGAATAGCTATAACCTTAATCCACTGGTATATAGTGCTGCGCCCTTGAAACTTTCGGAGTCGATGAGCATCGTTCTCCATAAGGTATAGATAAAACTCGTTGACAAACTCATCATAATCCACCTCATAGGAGAAGACATAGCGAATTATGCTCAAGAAGAGCGGACGACAGCTCCCGAAAAAGAACTGCTTGGTCACCTGCTCATCACGAGCAATCAATGCATCTATGATTTGTTGATCGGTCATTATTTTCGGCAATTATAGTCGTTGGGTTGCTTGCGATATTACAATATCGCCATTGCTTGCCTCAAAAATAACAAAAAATGTTTAACCGAGGATATAAATAGACCACAATTTTACCAACAATATATTGCAAAACCAGAAATACAAACGAGCCTCACTCAATTTGTTATAAAATTACATCCCGATCTAATAACTCAAGTAACGAAGTTTCATTCAGCAGAAAGAGTTACACATTTTCGTGTAACTCTTAAATTTAGGATACAGCCAACATACCTGAAATAACACTTCGTATCGTATAAGTGAGACAACATCATTCTTATATGTGACAAGAAAATAAATGTGGTGACAATGTGGTGACATTTCGCTCGAAAGAATAAAAAGAAAAATCGCTAACAGCTTGATTATTCCGCTATTAGCGATTTTCTTGGTGGTGCCACCAGAAAACGAGTTTCATTTCTAAATAGCTCTATATCTTTGCGTTAAAGAATCGCAACTAACGTAATCTCCCGCTATTGCTCCACCTAAATTCTGCACCATTTTGCAGTGTCTCGCAGAGTCGAGTTCCTACTTTGTTGCAAAGGTAGTGAAATAAATTCAATTGCAAGTATATGAATTACCTGTAAAATGCAATTTTTTTATATCGGGATTGTCAATAACTTGTGTTACATACTTTGAAGGCAGGCATAACCCATACCCCATAATGTCATAACGGC
>JAFXLG010000017.1 GCA_017531305.1 Alistipes sp. | reverse complement strand
TTAAGGACGACAAGGTTTTGGTGTTCAAGAAGAAGCGTAGAACTGGTTATCAGAAGTGCAACGGTCACCATCAGTACTTGACTCAGATTCTCGTGGAGGATATTGTTGCATAATTAAAACGTTAGAGAAACATGGCACACAAAAAAGGAGTAGGTAGTTCAAAGAACGGCCGTGAGTCAGAGAGCAAGCGACTCGGAGTAAAGCTTTTCGGTGGTCAGTTCGCTAAGGCCGGCAACATCATCGTACGTCAGCGTGGTACAGTACACAACCCAGGTGAGAACGTGGGTATGGGTAAGGATCACACATTGTTTGCGTTGGTTGACGGTACAGTTGGTTTCTGCAAGAAGTCTTCTGGTAAGTCTTACGTTAGCGTAACTCCATTGGCTGAGTAATTTTCAGTCGGGGTGATCATAACCGAACTAAGGCGAGACTATATGTCTCGCTTTTTTTTTGTATATTTACCAGCGTAAAAAGAGTTATGCTATGAAAAATATAATTGATTTCTTGAGACAGCTTGCCGAAAATAACAATCGCGAGTGGTTTGAGCAGCACCGAGATTGGTATAAAGAGGTGAAGAAAAGTATGGATGGCGTTGCCGAGCAGTTTATAGCGGCGGTGGAGAGCTTCGATCCTTCGGTTGCTGGCGTGCGAGTAAAGGATGCTACATATAGGATCTATCGAGATGTGCGTTTTTCGAAAGATAAATCGCCATATAAGACATGGTTTGGAGTGTATGTGTGTCCAAGGGGTAAGAAATCGGGTTATTCGGGATATTATATGCATATTGAACCTGCTGAAAATACCTATTTTATCTGTACAGGAGCCTATTGTCCGACTGCGGGTGAGCAGAAGAGTATTCGCGAGGAGATTATGACCGAGGGCGAGAGTTTCGATGCGGCGGTGAAGGCTGCCGAAGGCTTTGAGCTGGATTGGTCGGGAGCCTATAGGCGAGTTCCGCAGGGATGGAATAAGGAGGATGAATTTGCGGAGTATTACCGCTTGCGCCAGTATATTGTTATGAAGGGTGTGGATGAAGCCTATTTTACACACCCCGATTATTTTGAGCAAGTTAAGCGTGATCTATCGCTCACCAAACAGTTCAACGACACGCTCAATCGAGCAATAGAATATGCCCGCGAGATGGGCTGGTAAAGATGCTGTCTAACATGGCGAATTTGTCGTTACGCCATTGTTAGACACTCTATTTTTTGTTGTTTGCCTCCTTCGAATGGTCAATATCGCACGATGAACAGTTGCCGTGGCAACCAATATCGGCACAATCTGTCCCCGTGTCTTCGCGTGACTCCTGTACGGCACACTTGATGCCCAAGCGTTGCATATCTTTGTTGGTGGCAATCTCTGAGTCTATATCGTGACCTTTGAAGATCTGAGTCAGCGACATTCCTAAAAAGAATAGTCCTACGGCGAGGATTGATACTCCGATGACGATCAATATGGTGGTAATCATACTACTAAAAAAGTATAAAAAACAGCTTCTTACGTTAAAAATTCTAAAATTGTTGAATTTCAGCCAACAAATTTATATATTTGTGAGTTAATTTGCAATAGAGTATCCATTTTAGACCTATGCTTTGCATGATGTTTGGCTGACTTTTATCCTCTCGGACTCGAGATAAAGGAATATGTCTGAAACATAGGTCGAAAAGATTGGGCAATATGAAAATTGTAATTTCTGGAATCGGAGAGATGGGTAGCCATTTGGCGCGTATGCTGAGTGGTAATGGACATGATATTACGGTTATCGATCAAGATGTGAAGGCTCTGGATGAGTTGCACAGCTTAGCGGATCTGATAACCATCGAGGGTGACACCACAACCTTTGCCGTATTGCGTAAGGCAGGGGTGAGGCGTTGTGACCTTTTTATTGCTGTAAATCATGAGGAGAATACCAACATCCTCTCGGCAATCATGGCAAAGCAGTTGGGTGCCAAAAAGTCTATTGCGCGAATTGATAATAACGAGTATCTGGAGCCAAACAACAAAGAGATGTTTATCGACATGGGTATCGACTATCTCTTCTACCCTGAGAAGGTGGCGGCTCTGGAGGTTATCAATCTGTTGGGTCATACCTCGACAACCGACTATGTGGATTTTTCGGGAGGTCTGCTCTCGTTGGTGGTCTTCCGCTTGGAGCCAACCTCACCACTTATCGGACGTAAGCTTATTGAGCTGGCAGCAGATGGCTCGATAACCGAGTTCAGAGCAGTAGCCATCACACGAGGTAGTCAGACAATCATCCCGCGCGGTCAGGATGTATTCTTGGAGGGCGATATGGTCTATATCATTGCCCGCAAGGATGTGGCTAAGAGCGTAGCTGAGCTTTCGGGACAGAAGAGTGTCGAGGTCAATAATCTGATGATTCTGGGAGGATCGCGAATCGGTGTGCGTGTAGCTCTGGAGTTGCAGGATGAGATTAATATCAAGATGGTGGATTATAATGCCGATAAAGCGTATCGTCTCGCCGAGACGCTCGATAAGACGCTTATTATCCACGAAGATGGTCGAAATCTCGATGCTATGTTGGAAGAGGGTTTACAGAATATCGATGCTTTTTTGGCGGTCACGGGACGTAGCGAGACTAATATCTTGGCGGCGATGCAGGCTAAGCGCATGGGTGTGAAGAAGGTTATTGCCGAGGTGGAGAACCTTAATTATATCAACCTCGCCGAGAGTGTGGGTATAGATACCATTATCAATAAAAAGCGAGTAACGGCATCCAATATCTTCCGTTTTACCATGTCAACCGATGTTCAGGCGATACGTTGCTTGTCGGGAAGTGAGGCTGAGGTGTTGGAGTTTATCGTAAAGCCCAATTCTCCAGCCACCAAGTGCGCCATCAAGGATATGCGCCTACCACACGATGTGATTGTAGGAGGTGTAGTGCGTGGCGATAAGGCATTTATCGCTGTGGGAGATACTGCCATTAAGGCGTACGATAGAGTCGTGGTATTCTCTATGCCTGGCTCAATTGCAACCGTAGGAGAGTTTTTTAATTAAGACTGCCGAGGGGCGAAGACCTAAACTTTGTAAGCACCATATAATTTAGAGATATGTATATAGCAATTGCGGGAAATATAGGAAGTGGCAAGACCACCCTTACAGAGATTCTGACCAAGCGTTATGGCGCTAAAGCCTATTATGAGGATCTGGATAACGCATATATCGGTGATTTCTATAACGACATGAGCCGATGGGCGTTTCATCTTCAAGTCTCGTTTTTGGGTAATCGTATCCGACAGACGCTCGATATGCTATCTTCGGGAGATAAGGTGATATTTCAGGATCGTACCATATATGAGGATGCCCATATCTTTGCCGATAATCTGCATCGTATGGGGCTGATGTCATCGCGCGATTTTGCTACATACATGAAGATTTTTGACCTTACAACCAATCTTGTCCCTCAGCCCGATTTGTTGATATATCTCAAGGCGAGTATCCCGACTCTGGTCTCGCAGATCAAACGCCGCGGGCGAGATTACGAATCAAATATTGACGAGTCATACCTCGAAAGATTGAACGAAAAGTATGAGTATTGGATCAACAATATTTATCAGGGCGAGGTGTTGGTGATAGATAAGGATATTGATGATTTTGTCAATGATCCGCAGGTCGTAGATCGTATTTGTGAGCGATTGGAGAAGCTGAATTGTAAAAAATAGCCGAAATGCAACTGCCTGAGAAGTTTGTTTTGCGCATGGTCGAAGAACTTGGCGAGGAGCAGGGACACAAGTTGTGTGCTGCGTTGATGACTGAGCCATCCACTTCGGTACGCATGAATCCATATAAAATAAGCCAATGTTCTTGGGATGGCAGGCAGATAGGCTGGAGCAGCGATGGCTATACGCTCCATCTGCGCCCAAGTTTTACGCTTGACCCGCTGTTTCATGGTGGAGCATATTATGTGCAGGAGGCATCTTCACAGTTTGCGGGATATGTGATGCAGTATGCTTTGGGTGGGGTGGAGAAGAGTCGAGGACGTAAGATCCTCGATATGTGTGCTGCCCCAGGAGGTAAGAGTACCCATTACGCCTCAATCGTTGGCGAGGAGGGTTTGGTTGTGGCGAATGAGATCAATCGCTCTCGTTGTGCCGTATTGGCAGATAATGCTCGTAAGTGGGGCTTGGGTAATATGATAGTTACGTGCAACGACTCCTCTCGATATTGCGCTATGGAGGGTGTGTTCGATGCAGTTGCGGTGGATGCTCCATGTTCGGGCGAGGGTATGTTCCGTAAGCTGGATGAGGCTCGAGAGCAGTGGAGTGAGGCAAATGTAAATATGTGTGCCGAGCGACAATGGGAGATTCTGCAAAACGCTTTTGAGGCTTTGAGCCCTGGTGGCGTGTTGTTATATAGCACCTGTACGTTCAATCGCTCGGAGGATGAAGGGGTTGTGGAGCGTATGATGGAGGCGATGGGCGAGGAGTTGGAATCTGTGCCTAAGATCGAGGTTGATCCATCGTGGGGTGTTGTGTGCGGAGAGGTGGGATGTTTTCAGACCTTCAGATTTTTCCCTCATAACCTTGCTGGCGAGGGAATGTTTATGGCTGTTGCCAAAAGATGCGGAGAACCCAACGCTAAGCAAAAGTTGCCAAAGGTAAAACGACAGATCATATTGCCTGTTGACCGCAAGAGTCAGGACGAGTTGTCAAGATGGGCAAAATGTCCCGAGCAGATGAGATTTTTTGTGGCAGGCGAGACGATATATGGTTGCCGCGCGGAGTATTATCAGGTGTTGGAGTCTCTTTCGTCAGCACTCTCGGTAGTCTATTCGGGCGTGGCTATGGGGCAGATTTTTAAGGGAAAACTTAAACCCGATGCTTCGCTGGCGTTTTATGTGGGTTTGGCTCAGGATGTCGTTCCTAATTGTGAGGTCGGCTTGGATGATGCGCTTAAATTCCTTCGTAAGCAGGATCTGGATGCGGCGATGTTTGAGGATGGTATAAATTTGGTGAAGTATGATGCTTTGCCATTGGGATTTGTCAAACGAGTGGGTAATCGTGTGAATAATATGTATCCCAATTCACTTAGAATTTTAAAGTAAACAAGAGATAAATCTATGGCTGATAAGAAACTCTATTATTCAATGGGCGAGGTTGCCGAGATGTTCGATGTCAACCCATCGCTGATACGTCATTGGGAGTCGAAGTTCGACTGCGTGAGACCTCATAAGAATAAGAAGGGCAATCGTATGTTTTCACCTCAGGATGTCGAGAAACTCAAGTTGATCTATCATCTTGTCAAGGAGCGTGGTATGACACTCGAGGGTGCCAACAAGGTTTTGAAACGTAGGTCGGGTGGCAATGAGCTGAGCCGAGATATGGAACTTCTGGAGCGTTTGCAGCGTATCAGAGCATCTTTGGTTGCCGTTCGCGAAGAGCTCAAGGGCAATGTCGATGGAGAGCTTGTGGCTTCGGATGTTGAGGAGGAGGTTACTTCGATTGCTCAATCATTCCCAACGGTTGCTCAGCCTGAGTCGGGTGAGCAGGAGGTAGTGTCGGATGAGCCTATCGCTCAGCAGGAGAACGCTCCTCAGCCAAAGAGCAAGCGTAAGAGCGTTGTGCAGAAGATCACTGAAGATGACGCTCAGGAGCACGAGTCCTCGCCACAACCCAAGAAGCGCGTTGTCCGCCGCAAAAAGAAGGATGAAGAGGATAAGGAGCTATTTCCATTCTATGAGCAATCTTTGTTTTAGCCTATGAAAGTAAGGGAAATAACTTCTCTGATCGAAGCGTTTGCGCCGCTTTCGTTGCAGGAGTCGTATGATAACGCAGGACTGATTGTAGGACGTGAAGATGATGAGATTCATCGCGTATTGCTCACGGTTGACGTTACCGAAGAGGTGATAGAAGAGGCGTTAGAGCAGGAGTGTGACATGATTGTTGCACATCATCCGATAATTTTCCATGCACTCAAGCGTTTTAACTCATCTTCATACGTTGAGCGATGCGTGGAGCAGGCGATTCGCCACGGTATAGTGATCTATGCTGCCCATACCAATCTGGATAGTGCGCAGGATGGAATGAGTTGGCGTGTGGCGCAGATGTTGGGGCTGGAGAATATCAAGGTGTTGGATCCGACTTCTTCCGAAGGTGTAGGCTTTGGAGTGGTGGGAGAGTTGAGCGAAGCTGTGGCGAGCGAAGATTTTATGCGCCGAGTGATGGAGTGTTTCTCGGTCGGAGCATTGCGCCATAGTGATATAGTATTGCCAAAGGTGAAGAGAGTGGCTATCTGTACGGGTGCGGGTGGTTCGCTCATTGATAAGGCGCGAGATGCCGCAGCCGATATATATTTGACTTCGGATTTGAAGTATAATGACTTTATGCGTCATGAAAAGTCGATAATTTTGGCGGATATGGGACATTTTGAGAGCGAATATTGCGTAATTCAGATTTTATTTGATATTTTATCAAAAAAAATACCTATCTTTGCCGTTCGCAAGAGTGTGCGCTCGCGTAACCCTGTAAATTATATGGTTTAGTGAAGCTAAATTAGAGTTTGTGGGGTAGTAGATCGGTCTAAAATAATTTTGAAATATATGGCACAGAAGAAGACATCTGAAGTAGATTACTCGATGCAGGAGAAGATCATGGCTCTCTATGAGTTGCAGAAAATTGATTCTCAGATCGATGAAATCAACAAGGTTAAGGGTGAGTTGCCTTTAGAGGTACAG
>JAFXLG010000016.1 GCA_017531305.1 Alistipes sp. | reverse complement strand
TAATCCTTGCTGTCGATATATGTAAACAGTTCCGTATCACTTACGGGACTATCGCCTGACAAAACAGGAACAATTACATCTTCAATCATCTCTTTGGCGTTTTATCAACTAATTTTGATTCCATTTATAATAACAAAGATACGGAATTAGAAAAAAAAATGCTAACTTCGTGCAATAAAATAAACCGAATCGAGTAAAAGAATAATAAACCGATATGAATATATTTGATATCATAGTGTATATAGCATTGGCGTGGGCTGTATTTAATGGCTGGCGCAGAGGGCTCTTGATGCAGCTGTTGTCGTTGGTGGCTTTGGTTGCGGGATTTTACCTCGCACTCAAGCGTGGACCAGAGGTGGGCATGATGCTTGGGGCTGAGGGCGTAGCAGCCAAAGCGGTTGGTTTTGCGGTGATATTTTTTGCGGCATTACTGATAATATCGTTGCTGGGACATTTGGTCAAAAAGGTCTTCCGCTTTGCGGGTTTGGGAGCCTTCGATACGTTGCTTGGTATACTCTTTTCGGTGATAAAGGTAGGACTCGTAGTGAGTGTAATGTTTGCATGTTTCGAGGCTCTGAATAAGGACTGTACATGGGCATCGAAGCAGAGCATGGAGGAGTCAAAATGGTTTAAACCAGTTGCTGGTGTGGTCTATAAGGTTACGCCATATTTCGAGCAGATGGCAGATCAAGTTTTAAAGCAATAAGGTATGGCAGAGGAGAGCTTTTTGGCTACGGTGGTGCAATCCACAGGCAGTTGGTATGAGGTGATGTATGGCTCGGAGCGTCTGCAGTGCCGCATCAGAGGCAAGTTGCGTCTGAAGGGTGTGCGTTCGACCAATCCTGTGGTTGTGGGCGATCAGGTGCGATGCGAGAAGGATGATCAGGGCAGTTATGTGATTGTGGGCATCGAGCCACGCCGCAATTATATCATTCGCCGTGCATCGAATCTCTCGAAGGAGTCGCATATCATAGCTTCCAACATTGATCAGGCGTTACTCGTTGTGACTCTCTTCTCGCCCGAGACCGCAACCGAATTTATTGACCGTTTTCTGGTCACCTGCGAGGCGTATAAAGTTCCCGTAACGATTCTCTTGGCAAAGATAGATTTGGCACGCACCCAGCCTCAAGCCGTAGAGGAGTTCCACTCCATATATGAGAGTGCTGGCTATCGTATAGTCGAGGTGTCGGCTACCGAGGGCGAAGGCGTGCAGGAGGTTAGAGAGATGCTGCGAGGTAAAACAACACTTCTGTCGGGTAATTCGGGAGTTGGTAAATCCACCCTTGTGGCGGCTGTTGAGCCAGGGTTGGATATCCGCACAGGCGAGATTTCGCAGAGTCACAATAAGGGTAAGCATACCACCACCTTCTCGACCATGTATCCGCTATCCGATGGAGGATATATCATTGATACTCCTGGAATCAAGGGCTTTGGTTTGATAGATATCGAGGATGCCGAGTTGGCGCACTATTTTCCTGAGATGATGCGTTACCTGCCCGATTGTAAATTCTATAACTGCTCTCATACCCACGAGCCGCACTGTGCTGTGGTGGAGGCTGTTAAGCGTGGAGAGATTGCATATCCGCGCTATGAGAGTTACCTTAAAATAATGGATGAAGATGACAAATATCGCAAATAGACTAATCTCATATTGTGAGTCTCACTCCTCGGAGTGGTTGCAGGAGCGTATAGAGTATCTGGCGGAGTTTCTTACCGAGGATAGGCGCGATGTGCTGGAGCGTACACTTTCGCAGCGTACTCGCTATATGACTATCCTTACCGAGAATACCTTCCACCCCCAGAATGCGAGTGCTTTGGTGCGTCACTGCGAAGCATTTGGCTTGCAGGATCTGCATACGGTGGAGACACTCTGTAAGTTCAATCCTAACGTAAATATCGTGCGAGGAACCGACAAATGGGTGGATCTCACACGTCACGAATCGACCACTCAAGCTATTGCCGACCTCAAGTCGGCAGGCTACCGCATTGTGGCTACTACGCCTCATCGTGAGAGTTGTACGCCTGAGACTTTTGACGTGGGGAAGGGTAAATTCTGTCTGGTCTTCGGCACCGAGCATGCTGGAGTGTCGGATGAGATTATTGAGGCAGCGGATGAGTATCTCAGAATCCCGATGTGTGGTATGGTCGAGAGTCTGAATGTCTCGGCTTCGGCGGCGATTCTGATCTATATGCTCTCGCAGCGTATGCGACTTAGCGAGGGTTTGGATTGGCAGATCGAGGAACCAGAACGCCAGAAGATAATGTTGCGCTGGATGATGACTGCCGTCAGAGATTCGAAGCAGATACTTGAGAGGAAGTACGGCGAGCGTCTATGGTAACCGAAAAGAGCAAATTCAAACAATTTGAATTTGCTCTTTCGTATTTACTCGGCAAAAGCCTTCAGTCGTGCAATCTCCTCAGCCCAACGACTCTCATCGGGTGTCTCCAGAATCAGAGGAATACCATCGAAGCGGTTGTCGCGGGCGATATAACGGAATACCTCAATGCCTAATACACCATCTCCCATAGGCGAGTGGCGATCCACACGCGAGCCGAGAGGCTTCATGGCATCATTCAGGTGCATGCCCTTTAAGTATTGGAATCCTACAATCTGATCAAATTCTGCAAAAACCTTCTCGCAAGACTCCTCTGTCGAGAGATCATAACCCGCAGCAAAGGCGTGGCAGGTGTCGATGCAGACTCCCACGCGAGATTTATCCTCCACACGGTCTATGATATATCTCAGATGTGCAAAGTCGTAACCCAAGTTAGAGCCTTGTCCAGCCGTATTCTCAATAACTGCCGTTACCCCTTCGGTGCGCTCTAAAGCCATGTTGATCGACTCGGCGATGCGGTCGAGACTCTCCTCCTCTGAGATCTTCTTCAGGTGACTTCCAGGGTGGAAGTTGAGCCTATCCAACCCCAAAGCTTCGCAACGCGACATCTCGTGGAAGAATGAGTCGCGCGACTTTTGCAACCCCTCCTCTTCGGGATGACCGAGGTTGATCAGATAGCTGTCGTGAGGCAGAATCTGGCAGGCAGAGTAGCCATACTTGTGGCAAGCCTCCTTGAATGCCTCTATCTGAGCCTGACTCAGAGGTGGAGCAGCCCATTGACGTTGATTTTTGGTAAATAGGGCAAACGCCGTAGCCCCTATCTCATGGGCGTTGCGTGGGGCATTCTCCACTCCGCCCGAAGCACTCACATGTGCGCCAAAATATTTCATAAGTCAATTTTGTTGATAATATATGTGTTACAAATTTAGTAATTTTTCTTAAAATTTCTTAACTTTGCTCTTGATAGTACGAATGTACTAAGTGCAAATTTAATACTTGGTAAATATGAGAAGATTTTTATTCCTATTGGTGCCAATCATACTCCTCTCTTCTATGCAGGCGTGGGCTCAGTTTACTGTAGAGGATGAGACCAAAGTAAAGCAGGAGGATGTCAAGTTTGAGGATAAGATGAAAAACATCAGCGTCAAGGCTGATTATTATAGTGAGGCGAAGGCTCGCTTGGAGCGTCAGCAGATCCGTAAGCAGCGTAATACCTTGACCATGACGTGGTATGTGCAGGGTGTGATGAACTCCTATAACGAGGCTTGGGGTGGTGATAATGCCATCGCCGTGTCGGGTCAGTTCGATTTCAACCATACCTACGCCAAGGATAAGTTCAATGTCAATACCGTTGCGCAGTTCCGTTACGGATACAACCGAGTGAAGGTGGATCGTGAAGATGGTTCGCGTAAGGGAGTGTGGTTTAAGAACGTGGATAACTTCTTCGTGCAGGTGCGCCCTGGACGTTCGATTAATCAGAAGTGGTCTTATACCTTGACCACACGTCTTTCGAGTCAGCTGACAAACTCTTATCAAGGCCGAACTAAGCAGGAACCTGAGCACCTGACATCGTCATTTATGGCTCCGGGTACGTTGACCATCTCTGCCGGTTTGACTTTCAATAATAAGAGCAAGCCCAAGTTCCCTATCGAGATCACTATGAACCCATTGTCAACCGATGGTAAGATGGTTTTCAATGAGAAGCTCAGGGATCTCTATAAGAGTCGTGGTGCAACCAACCTTCATGGTGTTGATATCGACAAACACGCATATTTCTCAGGAGGTTCGAGTATCAATATGTCGTTTAACCGTGCGTGGGGTAAGACTCGTTGGTTCTCATACAACACCAACCTTAACTCCTATTGCGGTTGGATTACCAACGTAATGAACCACTCGAAGATTAAGGCATATAAGCGCTATGAAGGTGAGCTGGAGGCATGGAAGGCTGCGGGTAGCGTTGAGGCAGATAAGCCTAAGGCTGTGGCGAGATTTGTCAATTTGCATCCTACGGTGGATTGGCGTAATACCTTCAGCATGAGGATTGCCAAGTATTTCACTACTACGTTCTATTGCCAGATGTTGTATGATAAGGCAGCTAATCAGAAAGTGAGAATCCAGTCCGAGCTTAAGATCGGTTTCTCTTATACGTTTAAGAATAAATAATAAACAACATTAAGACTCCATTTCTGCTCTACGCCGCAACTTGGTATGCCTATTGCGCTGGGGTGGAAAACAAATGATATGTACAGAAATTCTAAACACACAATCCTATTCCCGCTGATTCTTGCAGTGGGAATTATTCTGGGAATACTTTTGGGACAGTTCGTAGGGCGCAACCGCGCCGAGAGCCAGCTCAAGCAGTTGATATCTCGTACAGGCTTGATGAATCGCAACAAGATCATGCAGACCTGTATGCTCGTGGAGCATCAGTATGTCGATTCCATCTCGATGGACTCTCTTTCGGAGGTTGTCATCCCGCTGATGATGAAGGAGCTTGATCCCCATTCGGTATATATCCCTGCGCGCGAGATGCAGGCTATGAATGAGCCGCTGGAGGCTCAGTTTGATGGTATTGGAGTAGTATTTAATGCCGCCACCGATACGGTTATTGTTCTGAATGTGGTGCCTAATGGTCCAAGTGCCAAGGCTGGCATCGTGGCGGGTGACCGCATCATCGAGGTGAACGACACTTTGGTGGCAGGAGTGAAGATGCCGCAAAATGATATTGTCAAGCGTCTGCGTGGTCCGCGTGGCAGCGAGGTCAAACTCTCGCTCAAGCGTCATGGGTTGGAGGAGCTGGTCGATGTTATGGTAGTGCGCGATGCCATACCTATCAAGAGCGTGGAGTCGGCGTTTATGATCACCTCGGATATTGGATACATCCGTTTGTCGCAGTTTGCACGCACCTCATATATTGAACTCTTGAGGGCTCTGATTAAGTTGCGTCAGGAGGGCTTGAAGAAGTTGATCTTTGATTTGAGAGGTAACTCAGGCGGTTTCATGGATCAGGCAATTATGATTGCCAACGATTTCTTGCCTGAGGGGTGCTTGATTGTCTATACCGAAGATCGCCAGAAGGAGCAGGTCAAGCAGTTCAGCAACGGACAGGGAACATCTACCGATCTGAAGTTGGCAATCCTCATTGACGAGAGCAGTGCCTCTTCGAGCGAGATTTTGGCAGGTGCTGTGCAGGATAACGACAGAGGTGTGATCGTAGGTCGCCGTTCGTTTGGTAAGGGTTTGGTGCAGAATCAGTTGCCATATTCTGATGGATCGGCATTGCGTCTGACCGTTGCCCGCTATTTCACGCCTACAGGTCGTTCGATTCAGAAGCCATACGAGAAGGGACATGGCGAGGATTATGAGTTGGATATGTTGAATCGCTATAACAACAACGAATTCTTCTCGGCAGACAGCATCCACTTCTCCGATTCTTTAAAGTACACCACTCCTAAGGGACGTACAGTCTATGGTGGCGGAGGAATCATGCCCGATTACTTTATCCCACTCGATACCACCGACATGACGCGCTACTTCATGGAGGTGTCGGGACGTAACATCATCTATCGCTATACGTTGGATTATGCCGACAAGCATCGCGAGGCTCTCAATAAGGTTGAGACTTTGGCAGACCTTACTGCTCTGCTCGATGCCGACAAGGGGATGCTTGAGGACTTTGTCCGTTATGCCGAGCGTCAGGGAGTAAAACCTGTGCGCCGAGAGATTGAGCGTTCGCGCAAGATCATCACCTCGCAGCTCAGAGCCTACATCGGACGTAATACCGTTTCGGAGGATGACGGATTCTACTACAATATATTCCCTATTGATGATGAGGTGCAGCGTACCCTTGAGATCTTTGAATCGGGCGAGTATGATAGAATCCTTGCGCCACGCGTGGTAGCAGACGGTGAATCCCCAAAAGATGATGCCAAGGCAGATATTGAGGCGGAAAAGAGTGATAAATAGTTAAGAAATAGAGCAAAAATGATAAAGCGAATTATTGGTATTTTGGCTACAATCGCCATTCTTGCTATCGTGGTGTTTACGGCACTCGGCTTTGGTAGCTACCAGAGCATGTTGCCCGAAGATCTGCTGCAGAGTAGCGAGGTGGAGAGCGCAGTTGAGGTAGAATCAGCCTCAGGCGAAGTCGTTGAGTAGTAAAGATTGGTCGCGTAGAGGAGTTGAGCCTGCTTAGCGATGGGGCTTAATATGGTGCAGATAGGAAAGAGTACGCAGAGAGGCAGAGAGTCCGCCGAGAGTAAAGAATATTATAACCTAAAAGAAATAAAACTATGAAGAGATTTTTTTTGAGCATTGCGTTTGTCGTGCTTGGTGCTTTGATGGCATATCCGGCTGAGATCCCTGTGCCAAAATTTAAGTGTGGTCCATGGGTTGTGGGTGTCAGCGAGACTGAGATGACTATCGTCTGGACATCTACCGAGCGTTGTATGGGCTGGGTTGAGGTAGCACCCGATGACGGCTCATCGTTCTATGCTGAGGAGCGTCCTCGCTACTATGAGGATTTTCTGGGTCGTCACCTTGTGACTAAGGTGCATCATGTGCGCTTGACAGGTCTTAAGGCTGGTACGACTTATCGTTATCGCGTTTATCAGCAGGGTGTCGATGATAGCGGTCATAGCCCTGTGTCGAGCGGTAAGATCATCGCCAGCAGTCCTTATGACCTCTATAAGATCAAGACTCTGGATACCTCTAAGTCGGAGACTACCTTTGCTATGATTAACGATATCCACGGTCGTGACTCGATAATGACAGCTCTGACCAAGGACTTCAAGTCGCGCAAGGATCTCGATTTTGTGGTCTTCAACGGCGATATGGCGAGCTTCATGGGTTCGATTGAGGATGTGGAGAAGGATTTTCTTCAGCGTGCATCCAAGAGCTTCGCGCCGCATAAACCTTTGGTATATGTGCGCGGTAATCATGAAACTCGCGGTCCAGGTTTCAGCGAGTTTATGAATCTCTTCCCTTCAAAGACGGGTACTCCTTCGTATCTGTTCCGTCAGGGTCCTGCTGCATTCTTGGTTTTGGATTGCGGTGAGGATAAGCCCGATTCTGATATGGAGTATGGCGGTACTGCAGCCTACGATGCTTATCGTGAGTCTATGGCTCAATGGTTGGCTGAGACGATCGAGAGTGAGGAGTATAAGTCAGCTCCCGTGAAGATCGTTTTGATGCACATTCCATTTGAGGAGAAGGCGGGATGGTGGGGCAACAACGAGCTTAAGCGTCTGTTGTTACCTCTGCTCAATAAGGCAGATGTTGACCTTATGCTTAGCGGTCATACTCATAGTTATAGCTTCCGCGAGAAGGGAACAAGCGGTGGTAATGAGTTCCCAATCTTGGTCAATAGCAATAACGACAGAGTGGATGTGAAGGTGACTACATCTCGTATCCAGTGTACGGTCTATGATGCTACAGGCAAGCAGTTGCATCAGCATAATATAGATGTGAAGTAGGAGTTGATACCGCTTCTATAAAAAAGAGGTTGCCCGAAATAAAAGTTGGGCAACCTCTTTGCTTTATACCTATATACTATTAGTAATACTTAACCTGCGTACCTTCGATCGAAGAGAGGATGTTGTTCGCAGCCGAAGAGGCACCTATGCGGAATAGCTCTGTGGTAATCCACTCCTTGCCCAAGATGCGTTCTACGATAGTGTAATAGAGTGCGGCATCCTCAGCCGTACGTACTCCACCCGCAGCCTTGAAACCAACCTTGCGACCGCTCTTCTGATAATAATCTTTGATGGCGTGGCACATCACCACCGCCGCTTCGGGTGTAGCCGCTACGTCTATCTTACCTGTAGAGGTCTTGATGAAGTCTGATCCCGCCTCCATCGCCAGAAGCGAAGCGTTGCGGATATGCTCTGGAGTCTTTAGCGCGCCAGTCTCCAAGATAGTCTTAAGCACGGCGTCTGTCGATTCGCTGCGAAGCACCTCTACTTCGTTGGCAGCCTCATCGTACTTGCCAGAGAGAATCTTACCCACATTGAGTACGATATCCACCTCATCAGCTCCATTCTCAATCGCCATAGCTACCTCCAGCATCTTCACTTCCAAGAAGGTCTGCGAAGCGGGGAATCCGCCTGCCACGCTGGTAATGCGCATCGGCGTACCGTCAATCTCCAAACCAACGGTCTCGACAAATGGCGGATAGACGCAGATAGAAGCTACGTTGGGCAGGTGAGGATATTTTGAGTAAAACTCGGCGCACTTGCGAGCAAATAGCGCAACCGACTCTTCGGAGTCGTTACACGAGAGGGTTGTCAGGTCGATCGATGAGTAGCAGAACTTATAAACCTCTGCGTTATAATTCTCCTTGGCAGCCTCTTTCATGGCTGCAACCTCTTGAGCAACCTGCTCCGCGGTGGGGGCAGGTGCATACTCTTTAAGTCGATTTGCGTACTCCATATTGTAGTCTGTTTAGCGAAGGTAAAACTTCCAATTATGCAAATATAATATATTTTATATAAAAGGTATAGTTTTAGCCTCTCAATTTTCTTAGCCTATGATACAAAAAAACTGCCCGATCCTCAGGACCGAGCAGTTTTCTATTGTTTGTCTTAAAAAAATTAGAGCTTGAAACCGCTTGCGAAGAGGTTTGTAAGGTTAACATCCTTCAAAGCCTTCTGAGCCAAAGATGCATCCTTCGAAATTGCGCTCTTGAGCTGAGCCTTAGCAGTATCCAAATCACCCTCCTTAGAAGCGATTACGGCACGCAAGTAGTCAGCCTTAGCTGTTGTCTCAGCGGCGATAGCCTTCTTAGCAGCTGTAAGATCGTTGTTGAGTGTAGAAGCAACAGCAGCGTTGTAACCAGCGAGTGTAGCAGCAGCTGCACCGTAGCTACCCTGAGCAGCAGCGATCAAAGACTTAGTCTTAGCATCTGCAGCAGTAGCGTACTGCTGAGCCTTAGCTACGTTACCGTTTGCAAGGTTAGCCAAAGCGAGGTTGCTGTTAAGCTCGTTGTTGTTAAGACCCAACTGTGCAGCCTTCTCCAAAGCAGCCAAAGCCTGAGCCTTGTCACCAAGCTGTGCAAGAACAACACCCAAGTTGTTGTATGCGCGAGCATCGTTGAACTTCTTAGCTGTGTACTCCAAAACTGTAGCCTTAGCCTTAGCGTTCTCAAGTACGCTCTCAGCCATGTACAAAAGCTCCTCGTTTGTAAGCTCGTCCAAGCGACCAGAGTTGATAAGAGCAGCCATCTCATCGTTAGTCTTACCCTTGATATCTGTGCTGTTTACCAACTGTGCGCGGCGCAACTTAGGAAGGATCTCCTTCTTAAGCTCAGTAAATACTGCAGACATATTCTTGATCTCAGACTCACGCTGTGTAGAAGAGTCGTAGCGGCTCAAAACCTGAAGGATGATATCCTTATCCTCCATATCAGAAGCTGCAACCAACTCCTTGAAGCCTTCCCAGTCCTCACCGTATGAAGCTACGTCAAGATCCATACCTGTATCCTTCAAAAGCTTCTCAGCAGCCTGGTGACCAGACTTAGAACGAGCGTTAGAGAGCTTGTCGTTGAACTTCTCAGGACCATCTGGTGAAGCGTAACCATGAACGTAGAGCTTCTGTGTAGCGCGGTCGTTAGACTGCTGGTCAACAACATTCTGCTTGAAAGCCTTCAAATCCTCTGACTCGGCAGCCTTCTTAGAAACCTTAGAAGAGTTGATAGCGTAAACGATGTCAGCCTTAGTTACAACAGTTGTTACGTTTTTGTAGTTGTTAGCAGTGTTAGACATAGCAGCAGCATAGTCCAAATCGCTCTGAAGAGTGTTTACACCCTTAGCGATAGGCAAAGCAAACTCAGCCTTCAAAGCCTCAGCCTTAACACCACCTGCAGCCAAGTCAGCAGCCTCAGCCTTTGTTGGGAGAGCACCTGTGTTAGCGTTGATAACAGTGAAAACCTTGCAAGGACCGCTTGGGCACTTAACCTCTACCAAAAGCTTCAAGTCGCTCTTAGCCATACGAGCATCGTATGGGAACTCGATGTGCTGAGTGAACTCACCACCCATAGTGTTTACTACAGTGTAGTTGTCCTTAACCTTAGAACCCTGGAAATACTTAGTAGCACCCTCGATGATACCACCCTCGAATACCATGATTGGAGTAACCTTCAACACAGCCTTCTTGTTGTAATACTTCGCTGGGAAGTTTACGGTGATGTCAGCCTCAACCTTGCCATTGTTCAAAGTCAAAACATCTGGTGTGCAAGTAACCTTAACCTGATCTTGGTTCTTGCCCATCTTGCTGAAGCAGTTACAACCTGTGAAGGTCAAAGCTGCTACTGCGATAGCCACGAATAGCTTCAATGAATTTTTCATAAGTTTGGTTATTTTTAATTTATATACTTTAAATAATCTCCATTTAATTATTTCTTGTGCCCTCTGCGCTCAGAATGCTCGCTCACTTTTATGCCCTCTGCGCTCAGAATGCTCAACTACTTCTTGTGCTCTCTGCGCTCTGGACGCTCGCCACGAGGCTTGCGATCCTCTCTGGGCTTACGCTCTCGCTCAACCCAACCCTCTGGCTTTGGCAAAAGAGCCTTTCTTGAGAGCTTGTACTTGTTGGTCTTAGGATCTACGCCGATGAGCTTAACCTCGATCTTGTCACCCTCCTTCAAGCCTGTCTCATCCATTGTCTCGAAACGCTTGTAGTCGATCTCAGAGATGTGCAAGAGTGCCTCCTTGCCTGGCAAAATCTCTACAAATGCACCGAAAGCAACCACGCTCTTGATAGTACCCTCGTAAGTCTCACCAACCTCAGGAACTGCAACGATACCCTTGATGCGAGCCAAAGCTCCATCCAAAGCCTCCTTGTCAACGCCGAAGATATCTACTACACCACTCTCCTCAGTCTCGGTGATGGTGATAGTGGTGTTGGTAGTCTTCTGAATCTCCTGAATAACCTTACCGCCAGGACCGATAACAGCACCGATGAAATCCTTAGGGATAGTGATCTGTACCAAGCGTGGCACGAATGGACGGTAGTCCTCACGTGGCTCAGCGATGGTGTCTGTGATCTTCTCCAAGATGTGCATACGTCCCTGACGTGCCTGCTCCAAAGCAGTTGCCAAAACCTCGTATGAAAGACCGTCAACCTTGATATCCATCTGAGTTGCAGTGATACCATCCTTAGTACCCGTAACCTTGAAGTCCATATCAC
>JAFXLG010000015.1 GCA_017531305.1 Alistipes sp. | reverse complement strand
CCCACCCTCCTAAATCCTCCCTCCTGTGAGGGCGGACTTGTGTTTTAGCCGAGTTGGGAATCCACCCACTTGAAGAGGCGGCGGTGCCGCTTATATTGACATTCCCCCTAAATCCCCCTTTAAGTTCGCTTTGCTCCTTTTCGTTGCTTCGGCTCGGCAATACAAATATGTTTGCATTGCTCTCGCTTTAATCGCAACGTTGTCAAAGGGGGACTATAAATCTTGGTGCTATTCACAGTTGCTGCAGGACTTAAATTGGCGATTTGGCTGTACGGCGCGTACTATCCAAATCGCCTTTCTACATTACGGCACAACATAATTCCTCTGCAAATGAAAAAATTGAGAGATCGAAGTTGGAAAGCAAGTTAAGCTTACTATGATGATAGACATTCTTCTGTACGTTAAGCGAAAATATGCGCTAATTATGTTATTATTTGAAAATTATTGCTATCTTTGTATTAGGCTGTCGGATAGACAGTCTTGTATTGGTGGCATTTAGGCTATTGTTTCGCAAAGTAAAACGACCAAAATTTATTAAACGAATAACAATAGGCACATTAAATGCTCACGCCATTTGGCGTGGGTGTGTCTATATTCGTTTGGGTACTTGGTCGTCCCTTCTTTGCGATAGACAGTACCCACGTTTCTTTTTTTTGAGTTAAACGGTTGCCATCTGTTGGCGATAAAACTGATTGTTTAACTTAATACATTTTGTTATGAAAAAATTATTCTTATTAGTTGTTGTCTCTATTTGTATTGCAATTCAGGCATCTGCCCAAACACCTATTAAATATCAAGGTGAAGTTGATTTGGGATATTCTGTAGGTGTTGGAACTTTTGCTGCAGGACGTATAAATGTCCATACTATTCATGGAGCAAAATTTGGTGATTATTTTTCTGCAGGTATTGGTGTTGGAGCAGATTTGTACCATGAGGTTGAAATGGAGGTTATGGTTCCTGTTTTCTTGAATGTGAAGGGTTATTTACCTACTAATACAAAGGTAACTCCTTTTGCTTCATTTGATATAGGAGCTGGAATTGGAGCCTCGACTAATATCCACGGTATATCTGGAATGTTGATTACTCCTGCTATTGGTGTTAAAGTGGGTATGTTTAAGGCTCAGCTGGGATATAATGTTCAGAAAATTTCAGAGTCTGGAGTTAGTGTAAATATGAATGCACTTCAGTTAAAAGTTGGTGTAGTTTTCTAAATAAGCGGTATTCGATACATTCTATTCTTAACATTTAACGATTAACCCCCGACAAGTGAGATACCTGTCGGGGGTTAGTTGTATCTATAATAAATACCTTTTACTTATTCATCTTTGCCCAAGAGTCTTTGAGCGTTACGGTACGGTTGAAGATAAGCTTCTCGGGGGTTGAGTCCCTATCCACATTGAAGTAACCGATGCGCTGGAACTGCAGGTAGTCGAGTGGCTTCGCATCTGCCAAATATTTCTCAACATAGCACTCTGTGAGCACCTTCAATGAGTCCTCATTGATCATCTGCTTCATTGCATCCAGAGCCTCACAACCCTGCTCCTTGCGGATGGCGACCATCTCGTCACGAGGATTCTCGACCTTCCACAAGCGGTCATACAAGCGTACCTCAGCCTTCAAGCAATGGTCGCAGCTAACCCAATGGAGCGTACCCTTGACCTTGCGGTTGCTGCCTGGCAGACCAGTCTTGGTGTCGGGATCGTACTCGGCATAGACGGTTGTAACCTTGCCGTCAGCATCCTTCTCGCAGCCCGTACACTTCACGATGTAGGCATTCTTGAGGCGCACCTCCTGACCCGGGGTCATGCGGAAATACTTCTTTGGAGCATCCTCCATGAAGTCGTCACGCTCCATCCAGAGCTCGCGGCTGAACTCGATAGTGTGAGTGCCTGCATCGGGATCCTCTGGGTTGTTCACTGCCTCCATAGACTCGACCTGACCCTCAGGGTAGTTGGTGATGATGAGCTTCACAGGGTCGAGGACTGCGCTAACGCGTGTGGCGCGCTTATTCAGATCATCGCGAACGGCACTCTCCAACAGAGCAAAATCGTTCAAAGCATCGTATGTCGTGTAGCCGATCTTATCCACGAAGCTGCGGATAGACTCAGGCGAGTAGCCACGGCGGCGGAAAGCACACAGAGTAGGCATACGTGGGTCATCCCAACCATTCACCAAGCCCTCCTTCACAAGGATAAGCAGGTTACGCTTACTCATGAGCGTATAATTCAGATTCAACTTGTTGAACTCATACTGACGTGGGCGGTAGTTGCCTGAATCGTCTCCCTCCTTAACCCAATCTACGAACAAATCATACAAAGGACGGTGAGGCACGAACTCAAGCGTACACAAAGAGTGTGTCACGCCCTCGAAATAGTCGCTCTGACCATGTGCGAAGTCGTACATTGGATATGCCTGCCACTTATTGCCCGTACGATGATGTGGATGCTTCACCACGCGGTACATGATAGGGTCGCGGAAGTGCATATTGGGGCTTGCCATGTCGATCTTGGCACGAAGCACCATCTTACCCTCCTCGATCTCGCCATTGTTCATCTTGTGGAACAACTCAAGGCTCTCCTCGGCAGGACGATTGCGGTATGGGCTCTCGGTACCTGGCTGGGTAGGAGTACCCTTCTGAGCTGCGATCTCCTCAGATGACTGTTCATCAATGTATGCTTTGCCCTCCTTGATCAAGCGGATAGCAAGATCCCACAACTGCTGGAAGTAGTCAGAAGCGTAGTACTCGTTTCCCCACTGGAAACCAAGCCACTGGATATCCTCCTTGATTGCCTCTACATACTCCATATCCTCCTTGGTAGGGTTGGTATCATCGAAACGAAGGTTACACACGCCACCGTACTTGGCTGCTACGCCAAAATCCAAACAAATTGCCTTAGCATGACCGATATGCAGATATCCGTTAGGCTCGGGTGGGAAACGGGTCTGAACGCGTGTTTCACCCTTCGCAATAGCCTCCTCGATGACCTCCTCCACAAAGTTAAGACGCTCTTTGGTCTCAACTGTTTCGATGTTATTATTCTCTGTCATAATGTGTTATATGTTTTATTATCGTTTCTTTGTAAGTGAAATATCTTTGAATAGGTTGACCGAAAGTTGCAACATCTGTCGCGTGCCCCACTTCTCGCCATCGCATTGGAATGCAATGAATGTATTAAGGCGAACGGTGTTGCCGAAGAATGAATTTTGGTAACCTATACGTGTGTCAAAAAATGAGTGTGACGAATATCTATCTCCCGACCAAGTAGGTATTGCCCCGAAAAGCGTACTACCCGCGTAGAGTTCCGAGCCATAGCCGTTGGCAAATACCTCGTTGGGGGCTGAATAGTAGTATGGCATAAGGTTTTTACCCGTATATATCTGCTCATCGAGATATACGCCCCACTTTGAGAGTCGGAGTTGCAGTAAAGCACCGCCCGGTGTTTGCATTTCTGCTTCGGCAGCTCGGTCGCGTTGCATGGTTACGATGCCATGAAGCTTAATGTCGAAGTCGAAGAAGGCATTAAACTTAGTGCCGAGATATGGATCGATGATCACATTGTCAACGACATTGCCTATAATCTGCTCACTACCTGCGAAGTGGAAAATCTGCAATGCGTAACCTGCGTAGAATAGTCTGTTGCGACCTATGTCGTAACGACCCGCCGAGAGTACGCGGAAACGCTCACGTGCCTCTTTGGAGTACATTCCGCACCAATCTACCGACAGCTCTACGTAGCCTCGCTCGCCGATATATTGTCCCAGGACACCCTGCACACGGTTTTCGTAATAACGAGCAGCATCGCTTAAAAATAGTTCAGAATAGTATCCCTTCATTGCCGAGCGATCGAAGATACCTGCGTAGGCTTTGACCTTGGGTGTGGCGAAACGGTAATATAACTGTGGGCGAGCCTTTGATAAAAACTTACCATCATCGCCAAAGTCGGTGAAGAGGTCAGCTCCCACGATGAGTGAATTTTTCTCATTCCACTCTATACCTATCTGTGGCGTTAGTCGCGCACTGAATAGAGTCCCCGACTCGCCTAATGAGGTACCAGTATATTCGGTGTTATCGAAAAAAGTGTCGAAGTTAACACCAAGCAATAGCTTTGAATTCTCTTGAGCATACGCTTGCGCAGCCATAAAGATGGCTATCACCAGAAGGAAAATATCTCTAAAAAAACGATTCATTGCATCAAAAGATAAATTATAATTTGCAAAGTTAATCTATTTCCGCGATTTGTGCTATATTTGTATAAGATAATTATATGCTAAAAATGAGAAAAATTACCAACGAAGAGTTACATCGCCCCTCAGTGGATGAATTTGCGACCATGGGGCGTATCCCTGTGGTTGTTGTGCTGGATAATGTACGCTCGGCGCAGAATATTGGAGCATTTTTCCGTACGGGTGATGCCTTTGCCATTGAGCAAGTGGCGTTGTGCGGTATTACAGCTACTCCTCCTTCGCGAGATATTCATAAATCGGCTTTGGGCGCGGAGTTGACAGTAGGGTGGGAGTATTTCCCCACGACCGCTGAATGTGTCGAGAAGTTGAAGTCCCAAGGTTATAAAATCCTTGCCATCGAGCAGGTCGAGGGTGCTGTGATGTTGGATGAGCTTCAGATAGATCCCCAGCAGCGATATGCTCTTATCTTCGGCAATGAGGTCGAGGGCGTGGATCAGGCTGTGGTGGATATGTGCGATGGAGCTATTGAGATCCCGCAGGTGGGAACCAAGCATTCGGTCAATGTCTCGGTTGCAGGCGGTATAGTGATGTGGGAGTTCTTTACTGCACTCAAACACCTCGTGCAGAAGGGTTAGAATATCGAAGAAAATTTGCTTAACCCGTAAATCTTACCTACATTTGTCGCGATAAACAACTTAGTAAAATTAAGAAGTCCCATTAAGACTTAAAAAAACGAAGAAATAAATGTCAGTAGCAGGAGCAGTCAGAGCCGTTACGACTCTGCGTTTAACAGAGATGAAGCAGCGTGGAGAAAAGATCGCGATGCTTACCTCATATGACTATTCAACAGCCAAAATCGTAGATGCTGCAGGAGTAGATGTTATCCTTGTGGGCGATTCGGCAGCAAACGTGATGGCAGGTTATGAGACCACATTGCCTATTACGCTCGACAATATGATCTACCATGCCAAGTCGGTTGTGCGAGGCGTGAATCGTGCATTGGTGGTTGTGGATCTGCCATTTGGAACATATCAGGGTAACTCGAAGGTCGCTTTGGATTCGGCTATTCGTATTATGAAGGAGACCGAGGCAGATGCTGTCAAGATGGAGGGAGGCGAAGAGATCTTGGAGTCAATCGAGCGAATCATATCGGCTGGTATCCCCGTTATGGGTCATTTGGGTCTTACACCTCAGTCAATCCATAAATTCGGCACATATAATGTAAGAGCCAAAGAGGAGGCTGAGGCTGCTAAGTTGGCGCGCGATGCCAAACTTTTGGAGCAGGCAGGATGTTTTGCCGTTGTTTTGGAGAAGATTCCAGCATCGTTGGCTGATCAGGTGTCGCAGTCGTTGCAGATCCCTACAATCGGTATTGGAGCTGGTCGTGGTTGTGATGGTCAGGTGCTTGTGATTCACGATATGTTGGGTATCAATAAAGATTTCTCTCCTCGGTTCTTGCGCCGCTATGCCGACCTGCATACCATCATGACTCAGGCTTTGGAGAGCTACGTCAGCGATGTTAAGAGTTGCGATTTTCCAAACGAGAAGGAGCAGTATTAGTATCTGATAGAATCATTTTTTTTGCGATGCGAAAATTAATAGTCATACCTACCTACAACGAGATCGACAATATCTCGGCGATGATCGACAAAATCTTCTCTTTGGATTTGGAGTTCGATCTGCTGGTGATTGATGACGGCTCGCCCGATGGTACTGCCGAGGTTGTCAAACGCCGTCAGGCGGAGTTCCCATCTCGTCTGCATCTGATTCAGCGTGAGGGCAAGTTAGGCTTGGGTACAGCATATCTGAGAGCTTTTCGTTGGGCTCTGGAGCGTGATTATGACTATGTGTTTGAGTTGGATTGCGACTTTTCGCATAATCCCGATGATTTGGCACGTCTATATGCTGCAGCTATTGATGGCAACGATGTGGTTGTAGGCTCAAGATATATCAAGGGTGTGAATGTGGTTAATTGGCCTATGTCGCGTCTTTTGATGTCGTATTTCGCATCGAAATATGTTCGCTTGATTACCCGTATGCCTGTTAAAGATGCTACGGCAGGTTTTGTATGTTATTCGCGTAAGGCGTTGGAGACCATAGATTTGGATCGAATTCAGATGAATGGCTACGGCTTCCAGATCGAGATGAAATACACTGCTTGGCGATTGGGGATGAAGATTAAGGAGGTCTCAATCGTATTTACCGAGCGTCAGGAGGGCGCATCGAAGATGAGTGGTGGAATTTTTGGCGAGGCTTTCTTTGGGGTAATGAAGTTGCCTTTTAGACGGATCAAACCGAGGAAATAGTGAAGAAAATAAATATTAAGAAAAGGATGCAAATCACACGAGGGTTTGCATCCTTTTTTGCATCATTACCTACATCATCTTGCCGAATTGGTGGCGCAGGATATATCTTAGAACTATAGAGCCACGGTAGATCATATCGGCTTCGCCGATAGCTGATGCTCGGATCTCTTTGCGCTTGGCGGATAATGTTTTGTGTAATAAGATAAAATCTCTATACGCTAAGAGAGTCGCTTTTGCGAGTGCAAATTCGCCCTTTAAAAGATATATCGCCACAGATACCATGTCGCACACGGGTCTTAGCACGGCAACCAACACTCTCTGCCATGTGGGAGAGCATTTGAAGAGCATCGAAAGATTGTTGCGATAATTCAAGTATAGTTTGCGTGGCGATTCGTTGGGCAGAGTACCTCCTCCCAAATGATATACTACACTCTTTGGCTCGACCATGATCTTATATCCAGCAAGTTGCATCCTCCAGCAGAGATCTATCTCCTCCATGTGAGCAAAGAAATCGGCATCGAATCCTCCTACACGTCTGAAAATATCGGCACGACAGCAAAAAGCAGCTCCGCTTGCCCAAAATACCTCTCGCTTGGAGTCGTATTGTCCATTGTCCTGCTCTATCGTGGATAGTATGCGACCTCGGCAAAAGGGGTAGCCCAGCACATCAATAAATCCACCTGCAGCACCCGCGTACTCAAATTGTGAGGGCGTGGTGACAGACAGAATTTTGGGTGCTACGGCTGCAACTTTAGGATTGTTGGTAAGTGTTGCAACAAGTGGCTCAAGCCAGCCTTGCGTCACCTCGACATCGGAGTTAAGCAGAACAAAACATTCGGCATCAATCTCCCTTAAAGCTCTGTTATAACCTCCTGCAAAGCCGTAATTCTGATCCATAACGATTGTCTCGACTCTGCTAAAACACTTCTCTTGTTTTAACCAAATCAGCGAATCATCCGTTGAGCCATTGTCGGCTACGATGATTCTCACCTCATCGGGAGTATTGGCTACCACCGATTGAAGGAAGCGCTCGAGATGTTGTCTGCCGTTATAATTGAGTATGACTACTGCTGTCTTGATCATATCTTCTGAGATAGTAATTCCTGTGGAGGGGTGTGCTTCCAGCGGCGGTGCGACCACATCCACATATGAGGATTTTCGTTAATGTCACGCTCCAACAATCGCACATATCGTTCCATGATTACATTTGGCGCAACCTCTTCCTCTCCATCGTATATCATAGTGTATTTGCCCTTGTAGTGTCCGTCCCTGATTTTGTAGGGGGTGAAATAGAATACGGGCAATTTGTATTTCAAGGCAATAACCTCTGCACCGTCATAAAATGCCGACCATTGGTGCAAGAATCTGTGCCAATATAGATTTGGACGGTAGGCAGGATTCTGATCCGATATAAGACCCAATACAATAGGCTTCTTGTCCTTATTTTGGAGGAAATAACGCATCGTGGAGTTGATGTCGACAAGTTGGGAATTGGTACGGCGGCGGATTCGTTTCATCAGCTCATCCATCATAGGATTCTCCAATTTATGATATACACCTACCAGCTCATGGCGTTTGAATACCAATCCCATCGTGATGCACGCCTCCCAAGGTCCGAAATGTGCCGTCATCAGGACTGCATTTCTATTGCCTATCTTGTGATCTGTCTCCTCGGCGTTGATTACCTCCATGCGTTCCAGCATCGTTTCATCGCTTACGCCCGATTGGCTCACTATGCTGATTATCTGCTCCGAGAGATTCATGTATGATTTTTTGCAGATCTGGTATAGTTCCTCCTCGCTCTTGTCTGGGAATGAGTTTCTCAGGTTCTGCATCATAACCTTGCGGCGATAGTGGAAAACATGGCAGAGTATGGCATAAACCATGTGCTTGAAGATACCGTACCTCACAAAGTGGGGTAGCAGGGCGAAGGCTCGGCACAGTATCCAGAGCAATTCAAGCAAGATCTTTTGCCAGATGTTTAGTTTTTGCACTCTCTTCATTGTTCTTCTAAGCTTGTTGCCTATGGGTTACTCCTGCTCCTGATTTTTGTATTTATTGACGTGGTGCTTTTGCTTTGTCTCTTCAGGCTTGCCTGCCACTACGATTACAAATTCACCCTTGGGCTCATGTTCGCGGAAGTGAGCCGTAACCTCCTCAATTGTGCCGCGTACGGTCTGCTCAAATTTCTTGCTCAACTCTCTTGAAACCGAAATCAATCTCTCTGCACCAAAGATCTCGGCGAACTGTTCCAGAGTCTTTACCACGCGATATGGTGATTCGTAGAAGATAATCGAGCGACTCTCCTCTTTAAGCTCCTCAAGACGCCTTGCACGTCCTTTCTTCTGAGGCAAGAAACCCTCGAAGCAGAATCTGTCGCATGGAAATCCACTCTGCACCAATGCGGGGATCAAAGCTGTTGCCCCGGGCAAGGTCTCAACCTCAATGCCTGCTTCGACACATGTGCGCACCAACAGAAACCCAGGATCTGAGATTCCGGGTGTGCCTGCATCTGACACCAATGCCACCGTACGACCTTCACCGATAGACTCTGCAACCGATGCCGAAGTAGCATGCTCGTTGAATTTGTGGTGAGCGTAGAGTCGCTTCTCTATACCCAGATGTTTGAGCAATACCGATGTGGTACGAGTATCCTCTGCCAAGATAAAATCAGCCTCCTTGAGGATTCGTATGGCGCGAAGTGTGATATCCTCCAAATTGCCTATGGGCGTAGGTACGATATAAAGTTTAGACATCGTGGCTTATGAGAGTTTACGTTCCAGAAGTTGCATGATAAACTTTGCCCCCTCAGAGTCGGGATTCCATGCATAATTCTCTACGATGTGAATCATGCAATCGTCAAATGAGTCAAACCCATCGAGCGTAGCAATAGCCTCGGCATAGGCATCGCTGTCGCCATCAAAGAGATCGCGAATCATCAGGAATTTATCGTTGATACCGATGGCATCGGTAAGTGTTTTGATTTTACCATTGGTGATCTCCTCCGCTAATGGTGTAGCGGTCGATAAAGTGTCGCCCAATGTCGGAGTTGCTGGAGCAATGGCATCTGCCAAAGTCACTACTTTCGACTCCTCAGACTGACTCTTCGCTGGAGTATGACTCTTTGGCGATATTCTTTGTGGCTCGCTCTTGCCAAGAGAGCTACCCATATCAAGGTCGAAAATTTTAGATATATCTACCACCTTCTCTTCTGCCTTGGATGGCTGCTCGTTGTAGATAGACATCATGCGCTGGTGCTTCGAACGAGGCTTACGCGCAACCTCCTCGGGAGCAAAGAGTGTAGGTGTAGAAGATGAGGCTTGAGCATTAGTAGGCTCCTGCTTAGACTCTTGTTTACTCTCTACACTTATCTCATGTGTCTTCTCCTCTACAATCTGATTTACCGCTTGAGGCTGTGGAGCTGGCGCAACGTCAGGTGCTGCGGCTCCAACTGTTGCAGGGGTGTGAAGATGAACATGCACATGTACTGGCTCATGAGAGAGAGTTTGTGGCTGAGGTGTTGGCTCGGCGGTCTCAACTGTCACGGCTGGAGCGATCTCCACAACCTCTGGTGTGTGCGCTTCGCTTTCTGCTTTAACCTCCTGTTTAACCGCGTCATTCTCCTCGGTCTGATGGCTCTCACTCTCCTCCTCTTCATCCTCTTCGGCAAAAAGGAACTCAACCTCTACCTGATTCTCTTCCTCCTCTTCTTCGTTCTGCTGCTCGTTATTCGGCTCTGCTTTCTGATCTACAGCCGAAAGGTCAATAGCGGGGATAGGGATCGTTGTCGATTCGAGTTTAGGCTCGAATCGCAAAGCATCATATATCTTTTTGAGTTTGTCGAGTGCCAAATCTCGCTCGATTGTAGCAATCTCTTCTCCCTGCTGCCATGAAGCGAGCATCTGAGAGAGTTTCTCAAATTCCGATTTGATCTGTTCTACGGTCATAATGGTATGGTCTAAAGTTTATTTTGTCAAAAGTTGGTCGCTATACACAGCCTTTGGTAATTCGTGCATATTGTACTCCGAAGCCATCGAGCGTCCGTAAGCACCTGCCGACTTGATTGCAAGCAGATCACCGCGCTTGCTCTTCTTGAGGCTGATGTTCTCATCGAAGACATCGGTTGATTCGCAGGCAGTACCTACAACAGTATATTTCTTGAAAACCTCCTCCTCGGATGTGATATTTTCGATGTTGTGGTATGAACCGTAGAGCATAGGACGGATCAACTCGGTCATGCTGGCGTCAATGATCAACAGACGGCGACCTGTAGCTGTGGTCTTGTTGAACAGCACGCTTGCGATTAGCTCGCCACACTCGCCTACGATAGAGCGTCCGAACTCGAAATGCACCTCCTTGTCGCCTACGTTGAGATACTCTCTTACGATGGCAAATAGCGATGCAAAATTAGGAATAGGCTCATTCTCTGGAACATCATAGTTGATACCCAAACCACCACCTACATCGACCATGCGGAATGAAAAGCCGAGCGACTCCAGCTTCTCTACGATGGCATTAGCCTTGTTGCACATATTCTCAAAAACGTGCAACTCTCTGATCTGCGAGCCGATATGGATATGGATGCCGATGATGTTGATATTCTTGAGTGACTGGATTAACTCCACATTCTCCAAAATCTCATCATACGAGATACCGAATTTACTGTCTGCCTGTCCTGTGTCGATACAGTGGTTTGTCTTGGGGTCAATGTCGGGGTTTACACGAAGTCCTACATCTGCCTTCTTACCCATCTGAGCAGCCAAGGCATCCACCACCTGCAACTCCTCGATAGACTCACAGTTAATAGCCAAAATCTCCTGCTCGAGGGCATAGCGAATCTCCTTATCCTTCTTACCTACACCTGCATAAACAACAGTCTTGGGGTCAAAACCCATCTCAATTGCCTTGCGCACCTCGTTGCCGCTGGCGCAGTCGATACCGATACCATACTCCTTGATGATCGAGAGCAGGTAATCATCGTTGTTAGCCTTGATGGCGTAATGAACTTTATAATTGTACTTATTTGACTCGTAAACCACGCTCTCCAAAGTCTGGCGCAAAAGGTTGATATCATAGAGATAGAACGGAGTCTCGATCTCTTTGAGTTGTGATGCTACTTTTCTACTAAGCATAATATCGTAAAAATCCTAAGTTAAAAACATGTTGAACTATCTAAATGGCTTTAAGCTACAAATATACGAAGTTTGTATCGCTTTTGCAAATAAAAACGCCCTAAGCCTTAGTAATAGTTTACGGCTTAGGGCTTATAGCGCAAAATGAGGTTGTGTATTATTCGTACAATACCTCGAAGCTATGCTCTCCTGAAGTTATTGTGCCACAGTCAATACCGTTTTTCAGTGAGTGCTTAATCTCTGCTTTTTGTCCATCAATGAGTAGCTCTTTGGCGTTGCCCATTAGTGGTAATACCACCTCGGCAGTAGTGTTGGCAGGGATAGTGGTTTTTAATATATAACTCTTTGAGCTGTTGTTAATTTCGATGTTTATCTCACCCTTGATTGTAGGTACGGTTGCTTCAATATGATTTAGTGTCGAAGTCTGAGGATGTATCGAGAAATGCTCAAATCCAGCCTTGAGTGGCATTACGCCCACAAGTCTGCGAGGGATGATGTTGGCAGGAGCTGCGCCCCATGCGTGATTCCAATCCTGATTGTTTTTGAATTTATCGTCCCATGCCTCATAAGTCATCGTTGCACCATGACGTACCATGTTGTACCAGCTACGATCATCCTCTTTGGTGAGCAACTGAAGTCCGTAATCTGCATCTCGTGATTCATAAATGGCATCCATCAGGAATTGCGCGGCATAGACACTGCAGACCAATCCTCGGCTGCGGATATAATCCATGATTCGCTCGTAGTCTTGCTTTTCGGCAACGCCCAATGCTAATGGGAAAAGATTTGAATGTAGCGAGACATGATCACTCTCTATGCCATCTCGGTAAACCCCTTTTTCATTGTCGAAAAGTAGTGTGTTGAAGGCTTTGCGCAGGGCAGCCGATTCCTTATGTAATTGCTCTGCCTCCTGCTTACGACCTGTGAGCTGAGCCATATGCTCAAGCAGAACGAGCGCCTGATAATGGAATGCGTTTACCACCGTGTTGTATGGCGTGAGGTGGTAGTGATCATCCTCGCCATGAGGCCAATCTCCGCAACGAGGCCAATCGACAATATCGCGGATATTACCATTGAACTTAATCGATTGGCGGAATTCGGCACTCTGTACCTTGCTGTCGGTTGTCGATATGAGATGATTCTCTCGCCTTAGCGAGCGCAGGGTGCGGGCTTTGAGTGTTTCGTAATTTGCCTCGATAGAGCGCAAATCGCCTGTGTACATATAGTCGTTCCATGCAATTATCAAGGCTTGCAGAATCCACTCTGTGGGCCAAGTAGGGTGCTGGAGCAGATACTCCGATGTTCGGCGAGCCATGGCGTACTCTCTATCGGTGGTGTAGTGACATAGCTGGTTAATCAATGCATCTGCTTCGTAAGGGATACGTTCGCGGTCTCCGTCAACGTATATGCCGAAGGCTGAGGTTGCCTTGATGGTATATTTGCATAGTTCCCAAACGGCATTCAGAGTTTCGTTGTCGGAGAGGAAGTGGGCGGCATCGAGGTTGAAAGGGTATATTGTAGAGTGTCTTACAATGTCGCTCTGAGCGATGGCGGGCTCATAATTCTCGATCTGACAATAGCGCATTGGCGCAACTTGATCTAAATATTCGGGGACAAGTACAGCCTGAGCCCCTGTGTTACGTTTATCATCGGCAGGAATGATGGGATAGGTGTGTTTGCCGCGCTTTAAGATAAGCGGGTAACGGTAGTATCGGACTGTGCCGTGTGGTTTGGCGTTTATCTGACCATCCTTGGCATCCTCGCCTATGGCAACATATATCGTGTCGGCATCCTTGTCGCATTGCAGGGTAAGCTCCAGCGAAGCAAATGACGCCTTGCCAAAATCAATAAACGTGGTTCGGGGAGCAATGCGTTTGATTGTTTTGGGGTAATCCTTCTCTCTTATCAGAGGCTTGTATGATACGGCATAGGGCTTGAGCGAAGATGCGGTGCGAAAGGCTTGGATATCAGACCAACGGCTTTTGCCATGGTTGGTAGTGATTCGCACGCTCCAATAATAGGTCTTGTTGGGTTGTAGATCATTACCACTGTATGCTACAGCGGAAGATTGATTGCTCTTTACTTGGCGGCTATTCCAGACCTTGCCCTTGTGCTGTCGGGCGTCTTCATAGCTTTCGTCAATCACTATCTGATACGACTCCTGCTTTGTGTTGCCCTTGTCTTGAGGTACTATCCAACCCAGCGTGGGGCGAGAGGAGCGTATGGCGGCATATTGATATCGGGAGAACTCCTCGTTGCTTAGATCCTGCATCTTAACCTCTGCACGATAGCCTTTTTGGTATAGAGCATCAGCATCGGTAACCAGATCAATCATCAACCCTGTAGGTCGATTTTGAACTGTTGAGGAGAATGTCGATAGTGTGAGGGTAGCGAGTATTAAGAGAAAAAGTCTTTTCATGGTTTAGCTTTTTAGTAGTTAAATGCAAATATACAAAAACGATCTGAATTTTCAGATCGTTTAATTGTTTTTTGTTTGTGGCTTGATGGAGTGACACTACTCTGTTAACATCAAATTATATAAAGCCAACCAATAATCACTATTGATAGGAATTGAGATATGGATATGGTGAAATGTTTTTAAGTTAGTTTATTCCGCGTAACACTCGCTCTATATACCAAATTTCTTGACCAATGTTATCTTTTTCCTGTAATGATTCCTTATATGGTATGGGAATGTGGGGTGCGATTCCTTTCCCGTCAATAATAATATCGGGCAAGCGACAACTGCGAGTAGTCGGAATATGCAACTTAAACCATTTGAGCGGAGATTCTATCGTATATACATTCGATAAATCTATTGCACCTTTAGTGTTTTCATTTCCAAATAGTACGACCTTTTCACTTTCTCTGGCTTCAAGTATAAATTGTTCAGCAGAAGATGCATTTTGCCTATGAATCAATATGCCAACCTTTTTGGGATAAAAATAGATGGTGTCTTGTTTGATTGTATCGAGTCTTTTGGAATCTGGTCGCAAAACATATCCGCCAAGATTTTCTTCTACCGCATAAGCCATTCTTTTGTAGTAATCCACCCACTCGGCATTGGGATTTTGGACAATTATGTCGCTATACATTTTCAGAAAATCTTCTGTAGCATATAATTCCACTCCATGTTTGATATATGGTTTACTGTAAATTAGAGGTATTAATGATTTGTAATTCGTGTCATCGCCTCCAGAGTTCGTTCTTAGGTCGATAATCAAGTAAGGGCGACTTTTTATGGATTCAAGGTTGTCTTCAACAATTTTATTTGCCATCTCATTGGCAAAAGATGGAATACGTAAGAAAAATGTGCTATCGTTCATAGCTTTGGCTGTGTAGTACATGTTGATGCTTTGAGGTCGCGAACCATTATGTAGCTCATATCGTTTTCGCTCCCTTTGGATAATATCTTGAAATAAATGCCTATTTGAAAGAGTTAACCATAGGTGTGCATCGTTGAAATACTTTAAGTAGTTATCTAATATAATAGGAAGCGTGTCAGGGTGTGTGACCACTGCCTTTCGTAGGCTTTGTACATACTTATCCCACTCTTTTTCTTTGTTCTGTGTCTTTAATTTGTAGGCAGGGTAGTTGCGTTCTACATAACCTGTAAGCCAATCAAATTCTGCTAAGGCATCTTTTTTACTCTGTGCAAATGCGGTTTGTGAAATAAGACAAATAAGAGTAATGTAGAGAAATCGTTTCATACGTGTATAGTTTTATTTTGACTTTACTCTTTAGACGCAAAAAACAGAAAAAGGTTACAGGAGTTGACTGTAAATTATAAAAATACGGTATAAGTAGGGGTTGGCTACTTCGCAGACTCCGAAAGTCTACTTCGCTTAACGCCTTTCCGTGTCGCTCGTCGAGGGGCAATCATGAAACAAAACCCCTCCCTTTGCCAAAGGGAGGGGTATGGGGAGGGAATGTAAATATCATTGGGAGAAAAACTCCCACAAACGAAAAAAGCATCCCAAAAGGATGCTTTTCGTTTCGTGGGAGTTGACGGATTCGAACCGCCGACCCTCTGCTTGTAAGGCAGATGCTCTGAACCAGCTGAGCTAAACTCCCTTGCTTGTTTGCGAATGCAAAGATATATGAAAAAATTGAAATCACAAATAATTTTCGAGTTCTTTATGTGCGATGATACTGTCTCTTTTAAAAAGATTGATTACATTTGTATTAATAAGTATAATGGTTTCTTCCCAAAAAGGCTTTGTGATGTGGAATTAGAGTGCTTTGTCATAGGAGAATATAAAAATGAGAATATATGATTTTTGATTTTAAGCGTTTTGTAGTTGTTTTATTCTGTGTGCTTGTTGGTTTTGTGTCGGTGTCGCAGGCTCGCCAGAAGGATGTGATAATAGGGATCTCGGCTTCCAAGCCATCGAGTGCAACCGAAACTTACATCAAGTCGATTAGGCGTGCTGGCGGTGTGCCACTGATTATCCCAATTACGACTTCGGAGGCAGAATTGAAGGCTGTGCTGAAGGCCGTGGACGGTATTGTGATGACGGGAGGTGAAGATATTGAGCCATGGCGTTATGGTGAGCAGCCCATACCTGAGTTGGGTGGGGTATATCCTGAGCGTGATGAGTTTGATATAAAGTTAATCCAAATGGCAGCAGCCAAGAGGTTGCCCGTGATGGGAATCTGCCGAGGTGTGCAGGCTCTGAATGTGGCGTTTGGCGGAACGCTCTATCAAGATATTCCTGCGCAGTTACCTGCGAGTCAGGTCAAGCATTACTTTGACTATGGAACCACACGTGCCCATAAAATCGAGGTTAAGTCGGGTAGCCGTCTGCATGAGATTCTTGGTGGGGAGGTTATGGTAAACTCTACCCATCACCAATCGGTTAAAGATCTTGCGCCGGGGTTTGTGGTGACGGCAGTAGCCGAGGATGGAGTGGTTGAGGCTATCGAGATGGCGAATGGCAGACCTGTGTTCGGTGTTCAATTCCACCCCGAAACATTTGTTGCCGCAGGAGAAGATGAGTTCTTGGGCTTGTTTGAATACTTCGTGAAGGTGGCAGGCAGATAGATATAAAAACAAAACCCTTCCCTTTGGCAAAGGGAGGGGACAACATTGGGAGAGGATTGGCTACTCCGCAGACTCAAAGAGACTGCTTCGCTTAACGCCTTTCCGTATCGCTCGCCGCGGGGCAATCATGAAACAAAAACCCCTCCCTTTGCCAAAGGGAGGGGCATGGGGAGGGAATGTAAATATCATTGGGAGAGGATTGGCTACTTCGCAGACTTAAAGAGTCTGCTTCGCTTAACGCCTTTCCGTGTCGCTCGCCGCAGGGCAGTCACGAAACAAAAACTCAACAAGCAGCAACTTTGTAGCTTATTTTTGTTTCTACACCTTCGCCTAAAAGTAAACTTTAGTCGTAGGTATAAAAACAAAAAAGATGTCTTTCGACATCTTCTTGTTTCGTTTTCGTTTAGTGGGAGTTGACGGATTCGAACCGCCGACCCTCTGCTTGTAAGGCAGATGCTCTGAACCAACTGAGCTAAACTCCCGAAGCGCCTGAACAAGGACTTGAACCTAGGACCCCATGATTAACAGTCATGTGCTCTAACCAACTGAGCTATTCAGGCAATTTTTAACAGAACGTGTTTGTTTCGTTTTGCGATTGCAAATATAAGGCGACTTTTTTTATTGTGCAAGAAAAAAGATAAAAATTTTCAAAAAAAATGTAACTTTGTGGCTGATATGAGAAATATACTATATTATAAAATGGCATTAGCCCTGTTTTTTTCGCTTTTTTTGCTCCCTTTATGGGCGCAACAAGAGTCACGAAATGGTGGCGCGCAACCAAACTTGGCGTTGAAGTTTGATCATGAAAGCTGGGACTTCGGATCAATCAAAGAGGATGGAGGAGATGTAAAGCATGTCTTTACATTCAAAAATCATGGTACAAAGCCTGTGGTCATTCTTGATGTAACTACAGGTTGTGGATGCACAACACCTACCTATTCGCGAAAGCCTGTTCTTCCTCAGCAGAGTGGAGAGCTGGAGGTAAAGTTTGATCCTGTGGGCAGACCTGGTAAATTTGTAAAGGGTGTGGTGGTATATACTTCGGCTCAGGATAAGCCATTACAACTTTCCATCTCGGGAGATGTTATCCCTCGACCTAAGACAATGGAGGAGCTATATCCGTTCGATATGGGTCAGGGTGTGCGCCTGAGTGCAAATTTCCATGCTTTTGCCTATGTAAACCACGGTAAGAGTGTGCAGCAAAAGATAGAGTGGATAAATAATTCGGGCAGGGATCTCAGCTTTGAGCTTAAGAATAAGCAACGAAGCGGTTATTTTAGCCATAATGCCCCCAAAGTAATGAAAGCTGGCGAGCGAGGCGAGTTTACAATAGGCTACACTCTGCCAGCAAAATCCAACGTATATGGCTCTTTGAGTGATGTGTATTCGGTTGTTGTGCAGGGAGTTGAGTCGCGTGCGTTATTCTCAAGTCATGCCATAGCGGTTGATAATTTTGATGCCCAAGAGGATGATATATCGGTGCCATGTGGTGAGTTTTCAAAAAAATTTATTAAATTTGGCGATGTAAAATCAGGTGAGAGAGTGCAGGATAGCTCCATTGAGATAGAGAACGTGGGTGATAAACCGTTGATTATTAGAGCTGTGGAGATGCAGTCTAAGTCGGCTAAATGTTCTCTGAAGGTCGGTGATCGTATCGAAAAAGGGGCTAAGCGTAAGGTTACTTTCGAGTTTGATAGCGCAGGTTGTGATTATGGAATCTGGGTGGATCGTGTGAAAATTATTACCAATGACCCATCTCGCCCGATGCAGACTCTGCGTCTGACCGCCATTGTGGTCGATAAATAGGTTCGAAAAGGTATAAACAAATCAAAATATAGCCCCTGTTGAAGGGTCTGGATAGGAATTATGTTTAAAATTTTAGAAAAACGCCTGCTTGCGGAGAATATCTATCTCCTGCAGATCGAGGCACCTCGTGTGGCGCAGAGTGCGTTGCCAGGACAGTTTGTTATTGTACGTGTGGACGAGCAGGGAGAGCGCGTTCCTTTGACTATTGCCGATTTTGATAAGCAGAAGGGTAGCGTAACCATCGTAATTCAGGCAATCGGTGTCTCTACACGTAAATTGTGTACCCTAAACGAGGGTGATTATATCGCAGATTTTGTCGGTCCGTTGGGTAATCCTTCGGAGTTTGTTCATATGCCGTTGGAGGAGCTTCAGAAGCGACACTACCTCTTTGTTGCTGGTGGTGTAGGTACAGCTCCCGTATATCCTCAGGTCAAGTGGTTGCACGAGCATGGCGTAAAGGCTGATGTGATTATTGGTGCCAAGACGGCCTCGATGTTGATCTATACCGAAGAGATGGAGCGTGTGGCAGACAATCTATATATCGCTACCGATGACGGCTCTAAGGGCTTCAAGGGTATGGTTACAGCCAAAATTAAGGAGCTATATGATGTCGAGGGTAAGAGTTATGACGAGTGTGTGGCTATCGGTCCAATGATTATGATGAAGTTTGTGACCTTGACCACCAAGGAGTATAACTTGCAGACTACCGTGTCGCTCAACGCCCTGATGGTCGATGGTACAGGTATGTGTGGAGCGTGCCGAGTAAGCGTTGGCGGCAAGATCCTCTTTACGTGTGTTGACGGACCAGAATTCGATGGTCATCAGGTAGATTTCGATGAGGCTATGCGCCGTCAGGCTATGTATCGCTCACAGGAGAGTGAGGCGAGTCATAAGCATGAACATAAGTGTAATTGTTTTTAATCTAAGAGGCTATGGCAAATAAAATTCCTCGTGTAAGCGTACGAGAGCAGGATGCCAAGGTACGTGCCACCAATTTCGAAGAGGTGTGCTATGGTTATAATGTAGAGGAGGCTCAGACTGAAGCTTCGCGTTGTTTGAATTGTAAGAAACCACGATGCGTGGAGGCATGTCCTGTGGGTATTAATATCCCTGCATTTATCCATGAGGTGATAAATGGAGATTTCAAGAAGGCGTCATCCATAATTGCAGAAGACAGCTCATTGCCAAGTATCTGTGGTCGCGTGTGTCCTCAGGAGACACAGTGCGAGGGCTCTTGTATCTTGGGTATCAAGGGCGAGTCGGTGGCTATCGGTAAGTTGGAACGTTTTGTGGGCGATTGGAGCCTTGAGAATAATGCTAAGAGTGTAGAGGTCGCTCCAAAGAATGGTCACAAGGTGGCGGTTATCGGAAGCGGTCCTTCTGGTTTGGCGTGTGCCAGCGATTTGGCAAAGTGGGGCAGATGTGACTGTTTTTGAGGCTCTGCATAAGTTGGGCGGAGTGTTGGTATATGGTATCCCTGAGTTCCGTTTGCCCAAGGAGAAGATTGTAGCTCGCGAGATAGATACTTTGAAGGCGTTGGGTGTGAAGTTCGAAACGGATGTTGTTGTCGGACGCACTATTACTATCGATTCTTTGATGGATGAGGAGGGCTACGATGCGGTATTTATCGGATCGGGAGCTGGTTTGCCTCGTTTTATGGGTATCGAGGGCGAGAACTTGAATGGCGTGGTCTCTGCCAACGAGTTCCTTACTCGTGCCAATTTGATGCGTGCTTATGATGAGGAGTATGATACTCCGATCTATGTGGGTAAGCGTGTGGCAGTAGTAGGAGGTGGTAATGTGGCTATGGATGCTGTGCGTACTGCCAAGCGTCTGGGTGCTGATGCTACCATCATCTACCGCCGAAGCGAAACCGAGTTGCCTGCCCGACAGGAGGAGGTACACCATGCCAAAGAGGAGGGTATCGAGTTCCGTATGTTGACCAACCCTACACGCGTATTGGGCGATGATAAGGGCTGGGTACGTGGCTTGAGTTGCGTGGAGATGGAGCTTGGAGAGCCAGATGAGAGTGGTCGCCGTTCACCTGTTGTGAAGCAGGGCTCTGACTTTGACGTGGAGTGCGATGTGGTGATTATGGCTTTGGGAACTTCGCCAAATCCACTTTTGAAGCAGACTACTGCTGGTTTGGAGACTACACGCCGTGGATGTATCGTGGCAGATGAGTCGGGTGCAACTACCCGCGAGGGTGTCTTCGCTGGTGGTGATGCAGTGACAGGAGCTGCAACCGTAATTTTGGCTATGGGTGCAGGTCGCCGTGCTGCCAAAGCGATAGATGAATATGTGAAGTCGAAGAAGTAATCTCTTCGATAGAGATAAAGAAGTTGTCTAACAAGGTGATTTTGGTGTCACGCTCGCCACTAAAATCCTCACATACGCTTAGTATGCTGCGGTTTTAAGTGCTTCGCAGTCCTAAAAATCCCTCTTGTTATACAACTTCAACGTAAAGAGGTTGTCCTTCAAAGAAATCTTGTTGGACAACCTCTTTATTTTAGAATGACATCGGTTATTTTACCTTTTCAATCTCAAATATGCAGGCTCCCGTGCCTTTGTTGTTCAGGCGGTTGCCCTCTTTCTGCCAGTAGCCCTTGCTTCCGCTGCCAGCGTTCTGGATGCTCCACTTGCCCTCTTGTTTAAACAAAAGATATGTGTGCCACTGTGGATCGAATGGGTTACGCTCCTTGTTGTACCAGAACTCTCCTGCTTCGTTCAGATAACGACCATCCTGCTTGTTGTAGATCTTGTAGCGACCTGTCTTGCTGTTGAGTTCGATCATCCACTGCTGACGCTGAGGGTTGATAACATCTCTCTCGGCTTGGAATATAGGGTAGTCGCCCACGCGATCGGCACCAGCCTGAGCGTTGGTAAGATATTCTCCATTTACCTTGATAAAATACTCGCCATCGTCAATAGCCTGCACGGGGAAGTACTCTATGCCATAGGTGTAATCCTTCTTATATGCCTTGATTAGGTTAGCTATAGTCTCTGCAAGCCATGGCGTGATGACATCGCCACTCACCACAGGCTTAGCCTTGACAATGGAACCTTCGTAGTTGCGGCTGATGATGGCTTTCTGCTCCTGCTCCAACTTGGTCTGAAGGCGGTAGAACTGGATAAATGCAGTAGAGTCTTTTTGCTCCAGAGCATCCATCATCTTTACGCAGATTGCACCTCGAGCTCCCAAAAGCCCCATGCTTCTAAGCCAAGGCTCGATTTCAGCCACCATTTCGGGATGATTTTTCTTGTCGGCATATACCTTCTCGGCAGCTATTACCATCTGCTCGAAACTCTTTATCAGAGCCTCTTTTGAACTGCGGTTGAAATTAGGGCTCTCACCCTCGCGGCGCAGACCATGACCTGTCGGACCAAGATCCACATTGTTCTCGCAGAATACCTTAAATGCCTCGGCGCAGGTTGGCATCAAAGCTCCCATGGCGCGCTCCCACGAACTTACAGAGTCGTAGGCTGGCATATTCCAAGTATAGTCCGCAATGCTGTAAAGGCTCACCTTCGATGCCTCGGCATACTCCATAGGGTTGGAGCAAAAACCACTTACCATATCGTTGATGTTGAGTCCGTTACCGTAAGTCTTACCCATCAGCATACGGCTTTGGCAGTAGTCGTTTACAGGGTAGTTGAGCCAGATGAAGGCTTTGCGTTTGATCTGATCGTTGATCCACTTCATGTCGTTCTCCTCGATCATATCCACAACCGAATTACCTGTCCACATGATGCGAACTTCGGGGTACATCTGAGTACCTAAGATGTTGAGGTAATCGCCACTGCTCCAGCTCTTGTTGTACTGCGAAGGACACATAATCAGAGGCTCCACATCGGTATGTTTACGTACAAATTCATCGGTGAGGTAATTCAATAACTCAGCCTGCTTATCGGCACGCGCACCCTCGCCCCAAACATCATCGAAGAATATGGCAAAACTGCGGATGCCCAAGTCGTACATCGTGTTGAGTTTGTTTACAACATTACGGTAATCTTCCAATCCCCATTTGATATCGGCAGCAGGGTGGATCGCCCATACAAACTTAACCTTGTTTTTGTGAGCTGCATCTACCAGCTCTTTGAGCTGGGCAGCCTCGTTGGCTGGATATGGTTCACGCCAGCGTGCACGGTGATAAGGGTCATCTTTTGGTCCGAAGACATAGGTATTCATCTTGTATTGACCGTAAAAGTCAAACTGACGCAGGCGATCTTTATGGCTCCATGGATTGCCATAAAATCCCTCGATAACGCCTCGCTCTGCTACACTTGGGTAGTCCTGAATCTGGCACTGCATCACCTTAGGCTGACTAAGAATCTGCAAAAGGGTCTGCGCTCCATAGAAAGTACCATTGTTGTCATTACCTGCAATTACCACGTGGTCGGGAGTTACTTCCAAATAATATGCTTCGTTGAGTGCAGGGATTGATTTCTGGAACTTAGCCACCGCCTTATCGCCCTTTTCACCCAAAACGATAGGTTTTGCTGAGGGGAATTTTTTGGCATTGATTTTTTTGCTTACGCCGATGATCTCCAATTTTTCGGACAAGAGCTTTATCGCATCGCTGTCGGCATATTCAGCACCCACAATATAGAATTGTGTTTGGTTGGAGAATGCCTCTTCGCCCCATGTGATCTTTGGGGGTAGCGGAGAGATAGTTAACGTCTGAGAAGTGGCAACGAGTGTCACCAAACTTAGGAGTAGAGATAAAAGTAATTTTTTCATAAAAGGTATTTTTATATTTTAAATTCTTTATGTCCGTGGTACTTAAAAAAGTAGTGGCTTGAAGTATTCGCTCTGTGGTTGTGTGTTGATTTGTAGGGCGTTATACAAAAAGCTACTTGGGTCAACCAAATACAAAGTTAAATAATTATTTTAGAAGAGAGGTGTTTTCGGAGAGTTTTCTGAAATATAAGTGTAAAATATGATACTTTCTTGAAGAGAGTGTCGGGTGTAGTAAGTGTAAATTTAGAATTAATCTTATTAAATTTGTTGTAGTTTTGGCGATGAAAATTTAACTTTGTAAAGATAGAAAGAACCCTTTTAATGAATAACCAAAAACGAATCATTCCGATATGAAGAAAAGTATCATTATCATCTCATTAATTTTGATGTTGATGCCCGTTGTGGGCGTATTGGCACAGGTTCAGCCAAGCTATGAAGCCAAATTGCAAGGTGCTAAGATCATCTTAACGCCACTCGATGATAATGCTGTGCGTATAAAATATGTGGAGGGCGAAATGCGTCAGATGCCAGAATTGGTATATCTCGATCAAGCGGGTGCGAAAATTGCATGTAAAGTCAAGCAATCGGATGGCGTCAAGAGTTTTAGGCTTGAGCGTATGGTTGTCTATGTGGATGAAAGATCGGGCGAGGTGCGCGTTGATGATCTTCAGGGTAAGAACCTCTTCAGAGCCGACAAACATGAACTTAAGCGTGCAACCATCATGGGCGAGCCTACGCGTGAGGCACTTTTGAGTTTTCACTCTTCGGAGGATGAATATCTCTATGGTTTGGGACAATTTCAGGATGGATATTTGAATGTAAAGGGCTTGACTCGTAGGCTTACGCAGGTTAATACCCAGATCTCTGTTCCTTTTATCATTTCGAGCAAGGGTTATGGTGTAATGTGGAACAACTATGGACTCACAAATTTCAACCCAGCCGAAAATCAGGTGAAACTTGTCCGTTCGACCGAGGTTGGTAAAAAGGAGACGGTAAATGTGACTTCGACCGAGGGCGGCAGACGCGAAGTGCGTCAGGATAATCGTTTCGTGGCGAAGGTGAATATCCCCGAAGATGGCGAGTATGCCATTTTGCTCGATGTGGGGCAGAAGATGGCACGCCGCCACAATCTCGATATTGATGGAAAGAACTATATCAACCTGAGAAACGTATGGTTGCCACCCACAACATCGGTGATTGTTTCGCTCAAGGCGGGCGAACATGACTTTGCGGCGACTCTTGAGGCTGGTGATCGCCCTTCTGTATATTACAAAAAAGTTGATGATAAGACTACATTCCACTCTCCTGTGGCTGAGTGTGTCGATTATACCGTATTTGTCGGTAATGCCGATCAGGTGATCTCTTCTTATCGTAAACTTACGGGTAATACTCCGATGCTCCCAAAGTGGGCGTTGGGATATATCCATTGCCGAGAGCGTTTCAATACTCAGTCTGAACTTTTGGCAACCGCAGAGCGATTCCGCGCAGAGGGTATTCCTATCGACATGATCGTGCAGGATTGGCAGTATTGGGGCAAATATGGCTGGAATGCCATGCGTTTTGATGAAGGACGTTATCCAGATCCCGCGCAGATGACTGCAAAACTGCATGAGATGGATATGCGATTGATGATTTCAGTATGGTCTAAGATCGACCATAACGCAGAATTGGGTAAAGAGGCTGCTGCCAAAGGCTACTACATCCCTGGTACTACATGGATTGATTTCTTCAATAAGGAGGCTACTGAGTTTTATTGGAAAAATATGAGCGAGCGATTGCTCAAACCTTATGCCATAGATGCGTGGTGGCAGGATGCGACGGAGCCAGAGAACGATGATTTGGCTGGTCGCCGCATCAATAACCAAAAGGAGCTTGGCGACAGATACCGCAACATATATCCAAATCTGGTAAGCCAAACCGTATATGAGGGATTGCGTAAGGATGATCCCCAGAGGCGAGGTATGATCTTCACACGAAGCGGATTTTCGGGTATTCAGCGATATGCATCTGTCTTGTGGTCAGGTGATGTCGGACACGATTGGCAGACATTGCGTTACCAGATCTCGGCAGGCTTGGGATTCAATGCAGCGGGTTTGCCATGGTGGACTTACGATGCAGGAGGATTCTTCCGCCCATACGATCAATATACCAATAAAACCTACATCGAGCAGATGCTCCGTTGGGTTCAGGTATCTACATTCCTGCCGTTGATGCGCGTGCATGGCTACACCAGCAACACCGAGCCATGGAACTATGGTGCAGAGGCTCAGAAGGTGATTACCGATTATATCAAACTGCGTTATCGACTCTTGCCATACATCTATTCCCAAGTTGCTAAGGTGTCGTTTGATGGCTCGACTCTGATGCGTCCTTTGGTGTTCGATTTTGCTAACGATAAGAGGGCTCTGGAGCAAGATGTGGAGTATATGTTCGGCGAGTCAATGCTCATCAGCCCTGTATGTGCTGGAGGCGTGAATGAGTGGCAGACGTATCTGCCTGAGCATGATGCAGGATGGTATGATTTCTGGAGCGGTAAGCGATTCAATGGTGGAGAGCAGGTGACAACATCTGTTTCTATTGAGCGAATGCCTGTATTTGTCAAGGGTGGCTCTATTTTACCAATAGGCGAAGAGCGTCAGCACGTGGGCGAGAAGAGTGATGCTCCTATCGAGATTCGTGTATATCCAGGTCGGGATGCTCAATTTGAGTTGTATGAGGATGAGGGCGATAATTATAACTATGAGCAGGGTGCATATAGTATCATTGGCTTTAAGTGGGATGATAAAAAGCAGATCCTAAGCATCGCCAACCGCCAAGGTGAGTATCAGGGTATGCCACAGAGTCGAGAGTTCGTGGTTACGATGAACGGCACCAAGCAGGTGGTAAAATATGTAGGCAAGCGGGTGACAGTGAAGTTTTAGCCTTAGGTGAGGGCTGTAAAGGTTGCTTAGCCGAAGCGAAAAATAGGAATAAATAACTTCTTAAAAATTAAAGATTATGGAGACAAAAGAGAAAGTATTGCAGACAATGAAGCAGGCGGGAGAGCCTCTGAATGCAGGTAAAATTGCAGAGCTTAGCGGTATCGATCGCAAGGAGGTTGATAAGGCTATGAAGCAGCTTAAGGATGAGGGCGCAATTGTATCGCCTGTCCGTTGCAAGTGGGAACCTGCAAAATAAAGGAGTAAAAAGAATAAACACGAAGAGTGCCTGTCTACAAATCATGGACAGGCACTCTTAATATTCACTACAATCAGTAATAGCCATTAATCATTTTCCATGACATAGTTTATGGTGATGCTTTTGATATTGCATTTTACATCCGTAGTGCTCGAACCTTTGGGCTTTATCATTAAACAATACTGAACCTTAGCAGTTGTAGGTTTGTCCTTTATTGTTACTGTAGTATTTGTTGATGGTGATAATAAATTTTTATTGTCGCCAATGATATTACCATCTTTATCTGTAATGGCAAAACCATATTTGCTACTTTTGGCATTACATTCCACAGCAACATCCGTTATTTTATACTTCCCATATTGACACATAGGAAGATAAATAAGTGATTTTTTGCTTTCATCCTTATGGATAAATTGTAAATAGTGTGTTGTTCCCGCGCTGTTGGAATAGTAATAAAACTTAACATCACTCTTTATGGTGAGTTTGTGATCGGCAAAGTCATATGTGAGTTCTTTGTCTATATTCTCGTTCTTCCAATTACTTTCAAGTGGAAAATCTGCAGGATAGTTGCTTGCATTGGTGAAGTCATAAACAACGGTTTTAGTTGCAGGAAGCAGTTTGCTCTCCGACAATTCGATGACCTGCTTCATCGACTTGATTTTACCAGCAGCAAAAGCTACTTCTCCACCCATGGTCTGGGTGTGTATGTATTCGACTCCATCACTTGTGGTGATTGTAAATTTCAGGCTCTCGCCCTGCGCAAGAAAGAATGGAGCCGTAGCTATCCATAACTGCATATCGTTTCCAACCTCAAGTGTAGGGGCGTTGGCGATATTTAGCGTTATGCTCTCAGATGTTGAAGTCTCGCTTAGCTCTCCACTTTTAAGATTCAAACTGTATGTTCCACATAATTTACGATGATTCGATGTAGAAATAGTCACAGATGCTATTTTCATTGGCACAGAGAGTCCGTTGGAAATTTTAAAAGTCAGTACCGAAGCTAAGTGATTCAAACTTACCGACATTTTGTCTATCGAAACACCCATTGCTGTGCCATATAAAGGGTCGTGCTGAGCGATGTGAGAAGAGGTTAATGCTTCTTGAGTCTGAGTTGGCGAACCAATGTTTATAGTCGCCTCAGCTCCAGCTATCGTTGCCGACGCTTGATGCAAGGCATAAATATAATAAGTCGCTGAAGGATCTAAATTTGCCTTGTCGCACTCAAAAACACCATCTTTAGGATCTCCAGAAATGTTAAAAGTGTAAGTCCCACAATCAGCATCGTTGTCAGAGAAAAGTACACTCAGATAATCACCCTCGCACCATGATGTAGTGTTATTTTCGAATGTAGATCTGCTTGAGGGTTGAGAGGTGTGTATTTTTAATGTTGGGAAGATCTCCTCTTTGGAACATGAAATGAGTATCGCCGAGAGGAGTATGCTGAAACAGAATAATTTCTTCATTATATTATAGAATTAGGGCAGTATTGAAAGTAATTATTTAAAATTCTTCTTCAACCCAAGATGGAGGATTGATTTGATTCGAGGAAGTTGAAGATTGGGCAAAACCTGACTCTACATCTATTTCATATACCAAAATTTGGGGTGAAATGTAGGACTTTTTAAGCTGTTCCATTTTTAATAAATTTTAGGTTAATAATGTTACTTCTATTTATACTATTATTTTGTGTAAAAATAATATCAATATACCAATGTAAGAAACAGAGTAATTATGTATCTTATTGGTGTGTTGGTGTTTGAGGTTGCGTATGTATAGCTGATAGCCATTGTGCTATAGCAAAAGGTATACTTTTTACAAAAGTAAGGATAATATAAGTAAAAATGTAATTTTTATGAGTTTTTTTTAATCGTTGGCATATTTATTTAACTCAATGTATAAAATTTACCTACTTAACAGAGTAATTTACTTTCCGATGCAAAATATTTTTTTACGCCCATTTATAATCTTGTAAGCGCTTGATATATAGTGTATTATAAAGTTTTATTGAAGGGCAAAAGTTTATTCGGGGGACAGGCAGGGGACTGCATTTTTGCAAAGAAACCAGTAAAATCTGCAAAAACGCACTTTTTTTATAATTTTTAGCATGTTTGCATTTCGTTGCATGGTTAAATGGCCTTTAATTGGAGGTGAAATTGCACCTGCAATAGCTATTAAATTTAGTGGTTTAGTTTAGTCATAGAATAGGAGTAAACTAAACTGCCTTTATCGACAAATCTAAGAGGCATGTTACAGGAGCGGCTTTACATTCCTTTCAAATGGGCATTGTTCCTCTCATTTGCAGATGTTATGTGTTTCTTTATATCCGTCTACCTTTTAATACGAGTTTCTGAGAAGTGTCAAAACATACTCTTTTTGCTTCTCAAAAGAAGAAAGATTTTGGACTTTCATGGGTATGGTATACCATCTTATTTTTCTTTTCCAAAGCTGTTGTTTATTGAAT
>JAFXLG010000014.1 GCA_017531305.1 Alistipes sp. | reverse complement strand
TGCGTAAGCCCAAACTCGGCAGAAGCATTGGCGCACCCCTTAGGGGTGTTTTATGAATGGGATGCTATTTTTTCTAAAGGGTGTTTAGCGAAAATTTTATAAAACAGGCGTTACGCCTGCACCGAGCGGCTTTGGCGCCACCCTTTTGGCGGCAAAAGGTGGCAGAAACTTTTGTTTAGAAGCCTGAGAAAGCCTGTGTTGAGATAGAAGATGAAAACCTACCAATTAAAAACTGAGTGTAGAGATTCCAATCCTCAAAACATATATGTTTTTCGGTGGAATGACACACCTAAGGTGTGTTTTATGAATTTTCTCGCTAAACACCCATTAGTAGAATTTGCGTGCTACTAATAAAACACCCGTAACGGGTGCGTCAGCCAAAATTTTGAATTAAAAAAGGTGCCACCCTTTTCGGGGTTGGCACCTTCAAATACTTTGTATAGCAACTTTTTAGAAGCCCTTACCGATAGCGAGGAAGTCCTCAGCCTTAAGAGCTGCACCACCGATCAAGCCACCGTCAACATCCTCCTTAGCGAAGATCTCGGCAGCGTTTGAAGGCTTGCAAGAACCTCCATAAAGGATTGGGCACTCAGCAGCAGCTGCGCCGAACTTAGAAGCCAATACCTCGCGGATGTAAGCGTGAATCTCCTGAGCCTGCTCAGCAGTTGCAGTCTCGCCTGTACCGATAGCCCAAACTGGCTCGTAAGCGATAACCAAATCCTTGAACTGCTCCTCTGTGAGGTTGAATACTACCTCCTCGATCTGAGCCTTGCAAACATCGAAGTGCTTGCCTGCCTTACGCTCCTCCAAGCTCTCACCTACACAGTAGATAGGCTTAAGTCCGTTAGCGTAAGCCTGAACCATCTTCTTGTTGAGTGTCTCAGAAGTCTCACCATAATACTGGCGGCGCTCAGAGTGACCCAAAATAACATACTGGCAACCGAGAGCTGCGATCATTGAAGCTGCGATCTCACCTGTGTAAGCACCCTTAGCCTCAGTAGCGCAATCCTGCGCACCTACAGCGATATCAGAGCCCTTAACAGCCTCTACAACCTGTGAGAGGTGTGTGAATGGAGGGCATACGATAAAGTTAACGCATGAGCAAACCTCACCGCGACCTGCTACTACGCCCTTAGCCAACTCAACGCCCTCAGCTGGGAGGGTGTTCATCTTCCAGTTACCTGCTACAATCTTCTTTCTCATTTTCTTAAGTTTTTATTGTTAATTATGAAATTTTAAACCTACTCCTTCTGGCTGTCGATCCACGCCTTAACCTCGGCGGTAGCCAAGCCCAACTTATTCTTCTTGTTGAAACCGCAAAGGTCGTTGAAGAGCTTACCGCCACCCGATGCAGCAGTCTTCTGGAACGACTCAACGGTGATGTAACCCATCTTCTGGATAGGGGCAACCCACTCCTCAGGCAAGCCTGCCTCAACATATTTAGCTGGATCGTCTGCCACAACCTTCTTCTCTGGGCGCATTGTAGGGAAGAACAACACATCCTGAATCGAGGTCTGGTTGGTCATGAACATTGTCAGACGGTCGATACCGATACCCATACCTGAGCATGATGGCATACCGTACTCCAACGCGCGAACAAACTCTCTATCGATAAACATCGCCTCGTCATCGCCCTTCTCCGAGAGCTTCAACTGCTCCTGGAAACGCTCCAACTGGTCGATAGGATCGTTCAGCTCAGAGTATGCGTTACAAAGCTCCTTACCGTTTACGAACAACTCGAAACGCTCGGTGAGATCCTGATTGTCGCGGTGACGCTTACACAATGGCGACATCTCGCGTGGATAGTCACACACAAATGTAGGCTGGATCAGATCGCCCTCGCAATACTGACCGAAGATAGCATCGATGAGCTTACCCTTACCCATGGTCTCATCGGTCTCGACATTCAGGCGAGCGCAAGCCTCGCGCAACTCCTCTTCCGACTTGCCTGTGATGTCGTAGCCTGTCTTCTCAAGGATAGCATCGGTCATGGTCACGCGGCGGAATGGAGCCTTGAACGAGATCTGCTTACCGTCAATCTCAAGCTCTGTGGTGCCGTTTGTCGCCATAGCCACACGCTCCAACATCTTCTCCGTAAAGGTCATCATCCACTTATAATCCTTATACGCCACATAGATCTCCATGCAAGTAAACTCAGGGTTGTGGGTGCGGTCCATACCCTCGTTGCGGAAGTTCTTACCGAACTCATATACACCATTGAAACCGCCCACGATCAGACGCTTCAGATAAAGCTCCGTAGCGATTCGCATATAGAAGTCTGTGTCGAGTGCATTGTGGTGAGTGATAAAAGGACGCGCCGAAGCACCACCAGGGATTGGCTGCAGGATAGGAGTCTCAACCTCCAGATAGCCATGCTCGTTGAAGAACTCACGCATGGTAGCCATGATCTTGGCACGCTTCACGAATACATCCTTCACATGAGGATTTACCACCAAATCCAGACAACGCTGGCGGTAGCGCACCTCAGGGTCGGTGAGTGCATCGAAGAGCTTACCATCCTTCTCCTTAACGATAGGCAGCGGACGGATAGACTTTGAAATTACGGTCAACTTCTGGCAATGTACCGACTTCTCGCCTGTGTTGGTGATGAAGCCGAAGCCCTCGACACCTACGAAATCGCCGATGTCCAACAACTTCTTGAATACTGTGTTGTAGAGTGTAGGATCGCCCTCTGGGCAGATGTCGTCACGGCGGATATATACCTGAATACGACCTGTGTGATCCTGCAACTCGAAGAACGAAGCACTACCCATGATGCGGCGGCTCATTATTCGACCCGCGATGCGCACCTCGGCATACTGCTCTTTATTCTCCTCTGTCAAATTCTCCGAAAGCTCGGCAGTTGTTGCTGTAACATCGTACATCTCAGCAGGATAAGGCTCGATGCCCAACTCTCTGAGTGCGGTGAGTGACTTACGTCTCAACTGTTCCAATTCACTGAGTTCAACGCTCATAATATCTCTAAGTTTTAAAATTATTCCACTCCTTCTGCCCACCCTTCGATAAGAAATGGGCACAATCGATGCAAAGTTAATATAATTAGCTTTTAATTCAAAATTCAAGATTCAAAATTGCGATTAAGCGAGTGCAAAATCCAAATATATTTGGGTTATGCCGAGCGTGAGCAATTAAAAGCCACCCTTGTGGTGGGTTAAAATTCACACCCGTAACGGGTGTTTTATTATTTGTGAGCAAATCCCACTAATGGATGTTTAGTAAAATAATTAATAAAACACCTCTTAGAGGTGTCATTCCACCGAAGCCTTTAGGCGAGGATTGGAATCTCTACAATCTTTTGAGTGTGGGTAACTTGCCATCTATTGTCACAACGCAGGTTTTCTGTGGCTTCTAAACATTCGTTTCTGCCACCTTTTGCCGTCAAAAGGGTGGCGCCAAAAACGCTCTGTGAATCATTTTAGGGTGCATAAAGCGCAATTTCCAAAAACGGATGCAGCGCATTTTTGAAGCAATCAAAAGGTCTCCGTTTCTTAACGGAAATTACCCTTACCGCACTCCTT
>JAFXLG010000013.1 GCA_017531305.1 Alistipes sp. | reverse complement strand
TCCCTCTTCCCTCTTCTCTCTTACCTCTTCTCTCTTACCTCTTACCTCTCCCCTCTCGATCAATAGCACCCTCGACAAGGATTAATCTTCATCAGCCTCCTCTACAAAGACTTGGAACAACATTGGAGAGTATGCAGGCACCTCTGTAGTGGTTGTTGTCGAAGTGGTAGTATCGGTAGTGTATGAATTATTATATAGGCTATTGTAATACATACTATTGTAATAGTAATTATTATAATAGTCTCCATAACCACCATAGCCTCCATATCCGTAGCCGTAACCGCCATAGTAACCTCCATAATAATCATTATACATGCCATTGCCGTAATAGCTGTTCATGTAATTATAGTAATTAAGGTAGTCGTAATAGTTACTATTATTGGTACTTGACGATGTTGTAGAGTGAGATCCCGAAACACCTGTAGCACCGTAGGCGTTAGAAGATCCTGTCAAAATCACATTCCAGCAACCAATTCTCATCTGAGGCATGGCATAGGTCCACGCATCGACATAGTTGTTATTATCTGGATTGTCAATATCAAAGTCCAAAGCCTCACAATCCTCATCCGAGATAGACGGATCGTTATAGACCAAACGCTTAACCTCAGCGATGTTGGTGTCGATGATAAAACCATCCATCAGGCGAGTGATATACCAAACCTTGAGTCCCTTAACCGAATCCGCTGGCTCAGCCTCCGCAGGGTCAAGACCTTCACCGAAACGCTCCAAAAGTATATCATCAATCTCCTTATTGATCTCATCCAACGACTTGACACCATATATCTTACCCTGATTATAGACCGTCTGATTCTTGTGCATCATAGTGTCGGCACCTAAGCAATCGAAATTCAATCTCTGCTTAGGAGTGTAGCGGTAATTGATGTAAAGTGCAGCGATTGAATCCACTGCCAAACGCCATTTATCATCCAAAATAGGCTCTTTCTTATCCGACTCATCGCCACGAGTCAAGCCCTGCTTAACGGGATAACGCTCAGCCAAAGAGTTCTCCTTCTGAGAGCTGTCGTTATTGGGAGCCAAACCGCCATTTACCTCAGCAAAAGATCTAATCCACTGATCCTCATACGCCAAAGGATTAATAACATGACCCATAATCTCCATATCGACAATCACAGGCTTGTTCTCATCCAACTTATACTGACCCTCGTAACCACCATCTGAATATACACCACCTACGATAGAAGATGGTAAGTACAGGCGCATCTTGGTACCATAACGCGCTACATACTCCTTATCACCGATCTTGAGCTTATTACGCAGAGCCATATAGGTACCCTCGATCATCGCACCACTCTCCTCACCGCAATAGATGAAATATGGGGCATAGTGAGTGTACTCGGTGTATGAATTCTGCATGCGTGCCAAATCCGAGCTACGAGTCAATAGTACGTTACCTGCCAAATCTCGACAAGTGATATCGTACCACACCCAAGAATCGCTCTGACGCAATGGCACACTATCTGCCGAACCCTCATCGATAAGCTCTACGTAGTATCCGCCCTGAGGCTGATAGTTATCCAACAATTCGGGGCGATTCTTCTCGATCCACGACTTGAGTGCGATCTTCTCTACCTCCTCGAAATTCAGATCGTTAGTCTTAACGCAAGAGCCGAGAGTGAATCCCAGCAGTATCAATACTACACAAAAAATACGACTCAAAATCTTCATATTCTGTATTTACACCCTTATGATGGGTCAATATTTGCTTAATAAATTTTATCTATTGTATAAATCCACGCTATGGGAGACTCTTTGGGCAGTACCCCCACAACATTTTTATCGTATGCCTCTTCGTAGGTCATATATACCTCGACCACATCGCCCTCACGACATCCATTTAACGAGGCTTCAACTCCGTTTATTATATTACCTTGACCAAAAATAATCGTCAGCGGCTCAGTCTCCCAATACTGACCATCCAAACCAGCCTCCTCCAACTGCGCGAGCATCGATTCATCGTTGGTCGCATAGACATCTGCAAGCGTAAATTTCGAACCCGTAAAACGGAACCCTACATAGGTTATCTCCACCTTATCGCCCGCCTTAACCTCACGGCGAAGTTCACGCCCCTGATCGTAATATGTAGCGATATATCGAAATATATTATAACCCAATCGCTCATAAAATGCGGGCTGATACTCCAAAGAGTTCTCAACATCTGCCTGAGCGATCAAACGTGGATCATGAGTTGAGGTAAGGAAACGTTCGATGTTCTGACGCTGAGTATCAACTGCCTCCTCTTCGCCATTACAACCTACGCCTACGACCAAAAACATGATCGCTACCAAACATTTAATCATCACCTGCCACATAAACCACATAGCTATAATTGTGCAAATTTAAGCAAAATAATCTATTCGGCAAATTTCAAAGATATATTTCTGATAATACGATTCTTGATTAAGCCATACGATTAGCTGTCAGACACGCCCACACTACCCTATCGAAGGCTACATCCTACGCAAAGCCTGACGCACGGCATCCTCGACCTGAATCGAAGGAGACTCCTGCATAATCGCCTTAACAGCCTTCTCCGATGCCGATTTGGCAAATCCAAGCATAACCAATGCCGCCACAGTCTCATCGTAGATTTCGTTACCCGCTGCCGAGACAACCTTATCGGAGAACTTATCGCTACCCAACTCAAGCATCTTACCGCTAAGCTCGACAATGATTTTCTGCGCCGTCTTCAAACCCAAGCCTTTGACATTCTTGAGCAACACTGCATTCTCTGTGGCAATGATATTACGCAATTCATCCGAAGAGTATGTCGAAAGGATCATTCGCGCGGTGTTTCCTCCTACGCCTGAGACACTTATAAGCTGACGGAACAGCTCGCGCTCCATCTTCGAGGCAAAGCCGTAGAGAATCTGAGCATCCTCTCTTACAATGAAATGCAGATACAGATGTGCCGTTTTAGCCTCCTCCAAAGAAGAAAAAGTCTGCAACGAAATATTTATGTAATATCCTATCCCTGCAGCCTCCACTACAGCATAAGTAGGAGCTATTTCAACCAATTTTCCTGATATATATTCGTACATAGTGTCGATTTTTAATTGCTAACATGACAAAAATAAATAATTTTTTCTACCTTTGTCGATTATTACAAATTTAATTCAAAAAAATTAAAAATAAAAACATAACAAACATTATGAAGAATCTTTTTTTAACTCTTCTCGTAGCTGTCGTAGCACTCGTTTCATGCGATAACACAAAGACAGCAAATACTACAGCAGAGGGCGAGGCTGCACAGACAGAGGTTATCGGTGGTGGCGACTTGGCATATGTACGTGTTGATTACGTTCTTGCCGAGAGCGAGATTTACAAGACTGAGGGTGTAGCTCTTCAGGAGAAGACTCAGAAGGCTCAGAACTCTTGGGCTCAGAAGGAGAAGAACTTGCAGTTGGAGGCAGCTCAGCTTCAGGAGAAGTACCAGAAGGGCTTGATCACTACTGCCGATGCACAGAAGCAGCAGCAGAGCATCGAGAAGCGCGCAACTAACTTCCAGACTAACACTCAGAAAGAGGCTCAGACTTTGGATGAGGAGAATTACGTATTCCAGAACCGCACAACAGATCTTATCATGCGTGCCATTAAGGAGGTTAACGCCGATGGCAAGTACAAGATGGTTGTAAACGCTACTTCATTGCTTGACGCAGCAGAGTCTTTGGATATCAGCGATACTGTATTGGCTAAGGTTAACGAGCTTTACCAGAAGGAGAAGAACGAGAAGCCAGCAGAGACTACAGCAACTCAGAAGAAGTAATTTTCTCAAAGTCATACAACATAAAGCCCATCTAACAATAAAGTTAAGGTGGGCTTTTATTTTGTTTATACTATTTTTTTACTAAATTTGTTGAGTTAAACCAACCAAATGCGGTCATGAAACGACTACTTTTCATTTTCGTGTTACTCCTCGCGGGAGTAAATGCTACAACTCAGGCTCAGGATATCCCAACTCCTCAGTCGATTATCTTTGAGACTGACATGGGGAATGATATCGATGATGCCATGGCTTTGGATATTCTCTATAAAAACATGGATGCCAATCGTATCAATCTGCTTGGTATCAGTGTCCATAAGAATAATCCTCACGCTGCAGAGTTCATCGATATCATGAACAACTGGTACGGACACAAGCGCATCCCAATCGGTGTAAATACCGCTGCGGTAACCGATATGGGAGCTATGGATTACTGCACAGAAGTATGCGCCATGAACGACAAAGATGGCATGGCTCTGTTCAATCGTTCTAAGAAGCCTAAATTCGAAGAGGCAGTAGAGATGTATCGCCGCATACTCTCGGCTCAGGATGATAAGTCGGTGGTAATCGTTACGGTTGGATTCTCTACCACTATGGCTGCACTGCTAAAGAGTCAAGCAGACAACTACTCCGCCATGAGTGGCAAGGAGTTGGTCGAGAGAAAGGTTAAGTATTTCTCAATCATGGCAGGCGAATTTGACAACCAAGATCACCGAGAGTTCAACATCGAGCAGGATATAGAGGCGGCAAAGTATTTCTTTGAGAATAGCCCTGTGCCATTTGTCGTGACACCGTTCAAGTTGGGTACTCAAGTTTTATACCCAGCCAAAAGCATAGTTGAGGATTTCGAGTGGGGAGTAAAACATCCGTTCATCGAGGCATACAAGAGATACAAGAACATGCCATACGATTGTTGCACATTTGATGTGATTGCCACATACTATGCTTGCTATCCCGAAACCGAGAATCTTACACTAAGCGAGGAGGGAGAGGTTGAGATATATGACGGTGGCAAAACCCGTTTTACGCCTAAAAAGGGTGGTCGTTTCCGTATCCTTACCGCCAACGAGGAGCAGTGCAGTAAAATCAGAGAGTATTTTATCTCCACCCTCACCACCAAACCCCGAAGCTTACGTTAAACCTAATACACTAAGATACCATGAAAAAACTTTTATTACTCATCGCACTCATCGGTTTAAGCTATACAACAAGCATTGCACAAAATCAGAACAAGCCTCAGTCAATCATCTTTGAGACTGATATGGGTAACGACATTGATGATGCCTTGGCGTTGGATATCCTATTCAAGAATATGGATCAGGGCAATATCAAACTTCTCGGTGTGGGCGTACACAAAAACAACCCCTACTCTGCCGAGTATATCGATATCATGCGCCATTGGTACGGTTATAAAAAGACTCCTATCGGAGTTAACACCGCATGCGTCACAGATATGGATTGCGTGGACTATTGTACCAAGACTTGCCTGATGAAGGACAAGGATGGTAATCCGCTGTTCAAACGCTCAAAGAATCCAAAGTACGAGGAGGCGGTAGAGATGTATCGCCGCATACTTTCCAAGCAACCAGACAAATCTGTAGTAATCGTTACCGTAGGTTTCTCTACAACCATCGCCCAGCTTCTACAAAGTAAGCCCGACAAGTATTCTAAACTCTCGGGAATGGAGCTTGTAAAGCAGAAGGTGAGTTGGTTCTCGGTAATGGCTGGCGATATGGATCGTCCAACATACGCCGAGTATAACGTATGGAATGATTTGGAGGCAGCTAAGTATTTCTTCGACAACTCTCCATGTCCAATCGTCTTGACTCCTTTTACCATCGGCTTGCAGATCGAGTACCCTGCATCAAGCATCGAGAATGACTTTAATTGGGAGGAGCCAAACCCTATGGCTGAGGCATATAAGCACTATGCCAAGATGCCATACAACCGACCTACATGGGATGTGACGGCTGCATACTACGCTTGCCACCCCGACCACAAATGCTTCACGCTCAACGGTCCTGTCGATGTGAAGGTTGTAGGCAAGGGTCAAACTCCTAAGAGCGCGAACCCCAACGGCAATTTCCACTACCTTACAGCAACACCTGAGCAGCAGAAGCAGATTCTCGACTACTTCATCCGTACACTTTCGACAAAGCCTCTACGCATGAAATAGTGACATTGAATCAATAAAAAGTTGCGACCCCTTTTCGGGATCGCAACTTTTTCATATATACCGATCGTTAATATATCTCCTCCAAGAGTCTTGCCAAGCGAAGTCCTCCCTTAAGAAGCTGCTGCTCGATCAGCGGAGCATACTTTGCAACCTCATCGTATGAGATCTTTGCCCCCTCTGGCATATCTTTATATACACCCTTGCTGAGTTCTACGGTCTCCGAGAACCACTCCTCAACACTACCCTGCTGCAACTTCTTATCCTCCTTACGAGGCTGACGGTCAATTTCGCGCTGCCACTCGGTATAGCCCCAATTATGGGCTGACTCAACCAACGCCGAATCCCAGATAGAGTGCAACTTCTGAGGCTTACCAAAATACAACACCTCCACAAGGTTACCGCCCAAATCTGATTTATGTCCCGCATGCATCGGGCAATGCAAATCGCCCACCAAGTGAATGAGCATACGCAAAGCTACGCTCTCCTCTTGAGGTGTCATACCACCCTTCTTAAGCTGCTCTGTAAGTTGCATAACTGCCTGCACCACATCCCCATTTTCGTTCTTTGGCATGGTCTGATAGGTGTAACCCTCATCCACATTGGCATAATGCCAAGTGCTTGTATGCGCATATTCTGGAGTATGGCTGGCATTATCCATCCAGTTGGCATAATAGACCAATGAGTGTCCCTCCAATACTTTAGCCACCTTACGTGCCACACGGCAAGAGATATTCTGCTCGGCAACATAAGCCACCACATCATGACCTTTTTGTCCCCAACCAAAAGCGTTAGGCACAATCATTAGAGCCATTACGGCTGTAAAAAATAGTCTCTTCATTCCCTTAAAATTTTATTGATTCATAGTTGCAAGAAACTCCTCGTTGCTGAGCGTATTACCCATCTGCTTCTGCAAGAACTCCATTGCCTCCACGGTAGTCATCTCCGACAGATACTTACGGATTATCCAAGTACGATTCATCACCTCGCGCGAAAGCAACAGATCCTCGCGGCGAGTACCCGATGAGATTACGTTTACGGCTGGATATACACGTTTGTCAGCCAGCTTACGATCCAGCTGAAGCTCCATATTACCTGTACCCTTAAACTCCTCGAAGATCACCTCATCCATCTTTGAGCCTGTATCAATCAACGCTGTGGCAATGATTGTAAGCGATCCCTTCTCCTCGGTATTACGCGCTGCACCAAAGAAACGCTTAGGCTTATGCAGAGCATTGGCATCCACACCACCCGAAAGAACCTTACCCGAAGCAGGCTGCACCGAGTTGTAAGCACGTGCCAGACGTGTGATAGAGTCCAAGAAGATCACCACATCGTGACCACACTCAACCATACGCTTTGCCTTCTCCAATACCATCTCAGCCACCTTCACATGACGCGAAGCCTGCTCATCAAATGTCGAAGCAACAACCTCTGCCTTCACATTGCGAGCCATCTCGGTAACCTCCTCAGGACGCTCATCGATCAAAAGCACGATCATATACACCTCTGGATGGTTATCCGCAATAGCATTGGCGATAGACTGCAACAACATGGTCTTACCTGTCTTAGGCTGCGCTACGATCAACGCACGCTGACCCTTACCGATAGGCGAAAAGAGATCCACAACGCGGTTTGACAAAGTATTATGTCCCTCACCCGTAAGATTAAACTTCTCGCTTGGGAAGAGTGGAGTCATATACTCAAACTGCACTCTGTCGCGGATATATTCGGGTTTAAGACCGTTGATTTCGTTTACTCTAATCAGAGGGAAGTATTTTTCACCCTCCTTAGGTGGATGGATCACACCGCTGATAGTATCACCGGGTTTGAGACTAAAGAGTTTGATCTGCGATGGCGAGACATATATATCATCTGGTGAGTTCAGATAGTTGTAATCTGCCGAGCGAAGGAATCCATATCCATCGGGCATTACCTCCAACACACCTTCACCGATAATCTCTCCTGCAAAGGTCTCACGCTTAGGCTCTCGGCGATCCTCGCGCTGAGAATTATATCCTCCTTGACGAGGCGCACGCTCTTGTATTGGCTCTTCAACTATCTCTGACTGCTCCTCTACGGCTTGCGCTGGCTCTACCACAGAAGACTCTACACTGCTCTCCGCAACTGCTGCTGCCTCTGCTGCTCTCTGCTGAGCTTCGCGTTCCTCCTTCTCCTTTAATGCCTTAGGCTTACGACCTCTACGCTTTGGTTGAGGTTCACCTATTGCTGCGACAGTCTCTACAACATTCTGCTCTACACCCTGCTCCACCTCTTTAGCTGGGGCTGCCTCTACCGCAGGTTCAGACTGCTCCTGCGGAGCCTCCTCCTCTGACTTTGGCTTATTCTCTTCTACTCTAACGCTATTCATACGGGGACGGCGACCTCTACGCTTGGGCTCGGCAACACCCTGAGGCTCTGCCTTCGCAGGCTCAGCCTCCGCAGCCGAATCTGCACCCTGAGAGGCAAATGATACTATACGCGCAAGCAACTCCTTCTTTTTGAGCGCAGGATCATTTATACCCAACACTTTGGCGATTTCACGCAACTCCGCCAAGCTCTTACCCTCGATAGCTTCCAAATCTTGCATATATAAAATGTATTAATGATTTCAATGATTTATGGATAATCGAACGATTACCCTCAACTGATGATGCAAAGATAATACAATAAATTAAATTTTGAACTCAAAATTCGATTTAAAAAACATAAAAAAAGTTGTCAAGAGCAACAATTTCTTGACAACTTATCATTAGCACCTCGTTGCAAAATCACAACAAGGTGTGATTCACACTCTAAACGATTATGCCTTCTGAGGCTTATACTCATACTTAAAGAAAACAGCAAACAGCAACGCCACCACAAGCGCATAAGCTGCAAACAAGAGCCATGAGGTCTGCCAGCCCTCGATCATGGCTGCACCCTCGGAGCCATTATTTACAAAATGATTAACCACCGCCTGCGCACCCAAAGTACCGATTGTGGCGCCAATACCATTGGTCATAATCATAAACAACCCCTGTGCCGAAGAACGGATCTTCTCATCGGTCTGCTCATTCACATAGAGCGATCCTGAGATATTGAAGAAATCGAACGCTACACCATAGACAATCATCGAGAGGATGAACATCCACACTCCACCGCCAGGATTACCCAAGCCGAAGAGTCCGAAACGAAACATCCACGCAAACATGGCGATAAGCATTACTCGTTTGATTCCAAATCGTTTTAGGAAATATGGGATCAACAATATGCAGAGCGTCTCAGAGACCTGCGAGAGCGAGATCAACGCATTAGCATGATTAGCACCGAAGGTTGAGGCAAACTCAGGGATATCCTTATATGAAGAGATAAATGGATTGGCAAAACTATTGGTAATCTGGAGCGATACACCCAACAACATCGAGAAGATAAAGAAAAGTGCCATCTGACGCTGCTTAAAGAGCTTGAACGCCTCCAATCCCAAAGCCTCGACCAAACCCTTACTCTCAGCCTTACCGCCGACAGGACACTCAGGCAGAGTCATTGCGTAGAGTCCCAACACTACACCCAACGTAGCACACTGCATGAATTGCATATACGAGGTCTGGAAACCAGCAAAGTCACACACCAACATCGAACAGATAAAGCCAACCGTACCCCACACTCTGATAGGAGGGAATGCCTTAACAGTATCTTCGCCTGCACGCTCCAATGCCGAGTATGCCACCGAGTAGGACAAAGCCAAAGTAGGCATATAAAATGCAACACTGGCTGTATATAGTCCAAACAAGGTCGAGAACTCAACCTCAGAGCCTGCATTCATGGCATAATATCCCGCCGAAGCCATAAAGATAGCCGCCAACAAATGACAAACGCCCAACATACGCTGAGCAGGCACCCATCTATCGGCTATAATTCCTACAATGGCAGGCATAAACATTGACACGATGCCTTGCATAGCATAAAATAGACCGATATTGGAAGCCATGCCGACTCCTGCCAGATACGATCCCATGGATGTAAGATATGCTCCCCACACGGCAAACTGCAGGAAGTTCATTACAATTAATCGAAGTTTTACGCTCATACTATATATTTATATATTATTCAAAACGATTGGTAAAGATAGAAAACAAAATGCAAACAGCAAAACCAAGAGAGCTATCTGTTGCAATAAAAACAAAAAAGATCATCTTTATCAGATGATCTTCTTACGTTGGGCTACCAAGATTCGAACTTGGAATGACAGGACCAGAATCTGTAGTGTTACCATTACACCATAGCCCAATAATACCGTTGTCGTTTTTGACACTGCAAAAGTAGAATAAAAATTCTTAACTGCAAAGAAAAACTTAAAAAAATTTAATTATCTATCATTTTTTTCTTATCCGCCGCAAATATCTCGCGATTTTTCCACGATAAGACCAATACGCTTCATAGATGTTATATCTGCAATTATACACGCCATAGCATAAAAAATGGTCATCTCACTTAGGAAGATGACCATTTTCTTAGGCTCGAAAGCCTCAAAGTTACCAATTAAGCTACTGCACCTGAGATAAGGAATGTAGCAGCAACTGTAAGGATCGCATACAACTCAGGGAACGCAGCAAGGATCAAAGTCTTACCCATCACGTTGTGACCGTTACCTACAGCAGCGATACCGTTGGCACAAACCTTACCCTGATAGATGGCAGCTGCCAAGTTTACGATACCTACCAACAAACCTGCACCAAATACGGCTGCAGCCTGCAACATAGTGATCTCAGCTGTCAAAAGACCCTGAACCATAAAGAAACATACGAAACCATAAAGACCCTGTGAACCTGGCAACGCTGAAAGGATCATGTAGCTACCAAAAGCACCACCGTTCTTCTTCATTGCACCTACTGCTGCCTGACCGCAGATTGAGGTACCTACTGCAGATGCAATACCTGCCAAACCTACCATGATGGCAACGCCAATGTAGGCCAAAATCAAAGCTGTTGAATTTTCCATAATTTTACTTTTTTATTAGTTTTTACTTTGTTTTCTATTACTTTTCAATTTTTTTCACAGGCTCGAATGAACGATTACCGATCTCGAAACCTGCATTTTTATAAAACTCCACAAATGTGAGTCGCATAGGGTGAACAAACGATGAAATCGCCGACATGAAGAGGTTGATACCATGACCGACCAACAGGATAGCCGTAGCACCGAGGATCTGGAAGATAGTACCTACGCCAAATTCGCCAATACCCTCCGAGAGACCTGTAAGTCCCAACGCCAAAGAGTTGAAGACTACAGCCAACACACCACCCGAAAGACCGATGGCGAAGAGTCGGATGTACGACAATACATCGCTCAACAAACCCGTAATATTATTATAGGCATCCCACAAACCTGAGAAGAAGTTTACCACAGGATTGCGGTGAATGTCGTTAAGCAAGAGCATAAATACTGCGCCCACACCCAACGCAGCGTAGAACGCAGGCGATGAGGTAGTAAAGAATGGGATAACCCATGCCTCATTGAGCATTGGCAGACCTCCCGCCAAACAAGCTGCAAGCAGGATGATAAACCAGCCCAACTGACCAAATACTGAGGTTATACCGAAGTATTTACTCTTGAAGCAGATATTGAGCAACATACCCAACAAGATCTGGAATACACCCAACGCCAACGACCATGTAAAGAACTGACCTTGGAAATCAAGGAATGGTGAATCGGCGATATTCTCATATCCCAACATATCGGGAATGCTCATACCAAAGAGTGATCCTGTGTATCCTCCAAACAATACGGTAGCTCCACCACAGAACATAGTAAGCATAGATGCCTGACGCATAGACTCGCCACCCTTAAGGTAGAGGGCAAGACCTGCAAGCAAGATCATCGCACCATATCCCGCATCGTTCAAACATATTGCAAAGAACAACATATAGAACGGAGCGAAGAATGGGGTTAGATCCAACGTACCATACTTTGGCAAGGCATACATACCACCGATAAGCTCGAACAAACGCGCAAAACGATTATTCTGCAACTTCACAGGGGTATCATCCTCCTCCACAGGCTCTCGCTTGAGGTAAACTACATCGGCATAGTCATCGAGCATAGCCTCGACCTCTGCCGCACGCTCTTTCTCAGCCCAAGCCTCCATAACAACCAACGCACCATCGGCTGCCTGCTCTGACGCACCCTCGATCTTGGCACTCTGAAGCAAGCTCTTCAACGTGCAGAGCTTAGCCTGCAAAAGATCCATGCTCGCAGCAACACGTGAGAACTCAGCCGAGAGACTCTTCAACTCTGCCTCACACTTCTGAGCCTCAACCTTAGCTCCCTTAGCGTCAAATGCTGGAGCCTTGATCTCCTGAGCATCCAACTCCAACGCACTCTGATCTACGGTGACAATCACGAAATATACAGATGACGTAGTACGAGAGATCTCTACAACAGGATTCTTCTGACTCCACTCAGCCACAGAGCTATCGTATATCGATGTCTGAGTAACGAAATAGCGCAACTGCACACCTCGCGACTGAAGTTTGCTATACATCTGGGCATCGAACTCACCCCAAGGAGCAACCTCTTCAGAGAGCTTCTCCAGACGAGCAACCTCTGCCACCAAAGATGCCTTATGCTGCGACAATTTCTGGTATGCCTCCATAGCCTGCTCCGCAGATTCATAAGGCTTCACACCATCCTTAACACAATCCTCACTCTGGGCAAAAGCCTCCAACTGATCCAACGCCTTCTGGTATTGGTCAATCTCTACAAGCAGAAGGCGATCCTTCTCCTGTGGCTCCCAGCCCGTAGTAGTAATATCAACAAGCCCCAACTCGCGGAGTCGCTCGATGAAATCCTCACTCTGCTGCTTTAGCAGAACAAGGTCATAACGTAACATCTTAACTATCATAACATAGACCCCTCCGCAGCCTGTTGTTGACGAGTTTTCACAATCTTCTGTGCCGACTTCGAGAGGTTCTCCTCATCCTCCATGAAGCGTTTGATCTTACGGATCGCATCCTCATAGCCAGGGATCTGAACCTTCTCATAGAGGTTTACCTTTTGGGTAGTCTTACGGCGAGCATAATCCAAGAGATCCATCTTGTGATTATACACCTCATACTCAATGCCCAAAGTTGCCAGACGCTTCAACAATGCCACGCCATCGGCATACCACGCAGGCGATGAGAAGAGGTCGTATGCCTTCTCCTCAAAGGTAATTCCCTCCAGCACAGGTGTACGCACACCCGCAATCTTCTGCTCCGAGAGTGTGACCTTCTTGATGCTTAAAAGCGTAGGGTCAAACTCTCCCCACAGAGCCACCATATAGTCATACTCCGAGCTTAACTTCTCGATCTGACTAAGGTAGTCACGGGCGGTATCCTTCGCACGCTTGACCTCAGAGCGCAAAGCAGACTCTTTACTCTTGATGGTAGGCAATGCCGATTTACGCATCTTGAGCTGCTTGCCGAGTTCTCCGAGCGAAGTTTTATTATACTGAAATTTAATTGCCATAACTTAAATTATGCTTTCCAATACTTAGCAATAAGCTCTGCCTTGATAGTAACCTCATCCTTAGAGAAATACTTAGCGAAGAGTCCCCATGCGGTATCGAGCATCTGAGTGATGTCAATATTTACATCGATAGAGAGCAACTTCTCCGAATAGTCGTGAGCAAACTTGAGTGTACGCTCATCGTAATCCGACAGGTCAAAACCATTCTCCAACTTAGTCTTGGCATTAGCAGCATCGGCATACAAACGTACGCAGGCATTCATCACCTGAGGATGATCCTCACGAGTCTTCTTACCAATAACGAGCTGCTTCAAACGAGACAACGAACGGAATGGGTCAACGATAACCTTACCTGTATCTGAGTCGTTACGCAAGAAGAACTGACCCTCGGTGATGTAACCCGTATTATCAGGAATAGCGTGAGTAATATCGCCACCCGAAAGTGTTGTAACGGCAATAATTGTGATAGAACCGCCATTAGGCAACTGCACAGCCTTCTCGTAGATCTTTGCCAAATCTGAATAGAGTGAACCTGGCATAGAGTCCTTCGATGGGATCTGATCCATACGGTTTGATACGATAGCGAGTGCATCGGCATAGAGTGTCATATCGGTCAAAAGTACCAACACCTTCTCGCCCTTATCCACAGCGAAATACTCTGCCGCAGTCAACGCCATATCTGGCACCAACAGACGCTCCACAGGAGGATTGTCGGTAGTATTAACGAATGATACGATACGGTCCAACGCTCCTGCATTCTCGAAGACCTGCTTAAAGTAGAGGAAGTCATCATTTGTAAGACCCATACCTCCCAAGATGATCTTATCTGCCTTAGCTCGCAACGCTACGTTTGCCATCACCACGTTGTATGGCTGATCAGGATCTGCAAAGAATGGAATCTTCTGACCTGATACCAATGCGTTGTTAAGGTCAATACCTGCGATACCTGTTGCGATAAGCTCCGATGGCTGGATGCGGCGGAAAGGATTCACTGTAGGACCACCGATCTCACGTGCCTCACCCTCGATAGGCTCACCACCCTCAAGTGGCTCACCATAGGCGTTGAAGAAACGACCTGCCAAGTTATCTGATACTCTCAGCTTTGGAGCCTCACCGTGGAATACAACCTCAGAGTTTGTTGCCAAACCCTCGGTACCAGCAAAGACCTGAAGAGTAACATTGTCTCCCATAATTTTTACCACCTGAGCCAACTTTCCGCCCACAGTAGCCAACTCATCATTACCTACGCCCTGGGCGCGCAAAGTGATGGTAGCCTTGGTGATATTGTCAATTTTAGTATATACTTTCTGAAATGCTTTTGTTGTCATGGCTACCCTTATTTTGAAAGTTGATTATTAACAGCCTGCTCAACCTGAGCCTTATACTCATAGAACTTCTCGCTCTGCCACTCAGAGTAGTTCATCTGACGGAAGAGGTTGATAAGAGCCTTGAAGAAACGTGAGCAAGACTCAAAGTCCTCGAAATTGAATGACTTGCGGCATACCTCAAGTACCATCTCGTACATCATCTTCTGACGCTCGATAGGGGTGCTGGCATCAATATCATCGAAAGCATCCTGCTGCAAGATCACAAAGTCGATAAGCTCCGACTTCCAGAAACGCTCATGGTATGAAACAGGTACACCGTCATCTCCCAAGATATTGATCTGGTCGTTAGCCTCCTTACCACGCTGAACGATAGTCTTACCCTCATATACCATATCTACCCAGCTCTGACCGATATGACCATCGAGATACTCCACTACCTCTGGATACTCCAAATACTTAGAGTAAGAGTCCAGCGGATCGATAGCAGGATAACGCTTAGAGTCGGCACGACCCTGGCTCAACGCATAGAAACAACGTGCAGCCTTCTTAGTTGACTCTGTCACAGGCTCCTTGAGGTTACCTCCCGCTGGAGATACAGTACCAAGGAATGTCACAGAACCTGTCTTGCCATTATTAAGCTTAACCAAACCTGCACGAGCATAGAAGTTAGAGATGATAGCCGAAAGGTCCATAGGGAAGGCATCCTGACCAGGAAGCTCCTCCAAACGGTTAGACATCTCACGCAAAGCCTGAGCCCAACGTGATGTAGAGTCTGCCATTACCAAAACCTTCAAACCCATAGCTCGGTAATACTCACCGATAGTCATACCTGTGTATACAGATGCCTCACGAGCCGCAACAGGCATGTTTGAAGTGTTACAGATGATGATTGTACGCTCCATAAGCTTGTGACCTGTACGAGCATCAATCAACTCTGGGAACTCAGCGAAGATCTCCACAACCTCATTTGCACGCTCACCACAAGCTACGATGATAATCACATCGGCATCAGCCTGCTTAGAGATAGCGTGCTGAAGCACAGTCTTACCAGCACCGAAAGGACCAGGGATAAAGCCTGTACCACCCTCAGCCAATGGGTTGAATGTGTCGATAGCACGTACACCTGTCTCCATCACGCGTGATGGACGTGGCTTCTCAACGTAAGATCGGATAGCCTGCTTAACTGGCCACTTCTGAACCATAGTTACAGGATACTCGTTACCATCCTTGTCCTCCAATACTGCGATAGTATCGGTAACCTTATACTCGCCTGCCTTAGCAACACTCTTTACGGTATATTTGCCCTGCATGATAAAAGGAACCATGATCTTGTGGTCAACCCACTGCTCCTTTACCTCACCCAACCAATCTGCAGCCGATACCTTATCGCCAACCTTAGCCAATGGAGTGAATGCCCACTTAGCCTCGAAGTCGATTGGATCGGTAATAGATCCACGGTTGATGAACAAACCGTCCATCTTCTCCAAATCGTTCTGCAAACCGTCATAGTTACGAGACAACAAACCTGGAGCCAACGTAGCCTCCAACATGTGACCCATAAACTCCACCTTGTCGCCGATTTTCAGACCACGTGTACTATCGTACACCTGCACGTAGGCATCATCGCCCACGACCTTGATGACCTCAGCCATCAATTTGGTATCTCCCAGATATACGTGACAGATCTCATTCTGACCCACAGGACCATCAACCTTCACGATCACAATATTCGAGATAATACCGTTTACACGTCCTAAAGTTTTCATTTATATTGTTGTTTATTATTTATTTACATGATTCTTACCATCAAACTCCTGCTTGATGCGCTCAAACATCTCGCGACCACGCTTCTCATCGAGCAATGACCAACGTGCCACGATATTGATGCGAGCCACATACGAAAGTATGGCGTTGATGTTGAAGTAATCGGCAGAAGCGATCTGCTGAGCCTGCTCCCAACGTACCAGATCGATCTTATGCTCCTTCTCGACCATATTCTGCTCATCGTTTACGGCAGAGATCACAGCATCCAGATACTGAATCTCGCCTCTGAGTCCGAAGTCGGCAGCCGAAGAGCGATGCAACTGCTCCACAACATCGCCCTCACCCACTGTAACGCTCTCGATAGGGCGATCCAACGAGCGAGCAACGATAGCGGCAACCACATTTCTCAGCGTACGATCAAACTCCGCCCACTCCTTCACGAAGCGACATGACGAATGCTCGCACTCCTCGTAATATGCCTTCATGAGCGAACGCTCAAAGCCCAGCGATGTATCCACCTTCTCGGCATCCTCACCCTCCGCATCGGCATAGGCACGAATCACTTCGGCGATGCGCTTAGGGAGGTGTCGAGGCTGCTCAACTTCGGCTTCAAGCTGCTCTCGGCTCATATTACCCAGCGGATTAAATGCTGCACGAGAGTGACGCAAGGCGATGATATTCTCGCAGTCATAGTAGCACTGCAACAGATGAAGCGACTCCAGATCCTTTGACGAAAGTTCCTCCTCGATCTGAGAGATAATCTCCTTTGCATCGAAGCCTTTAGTCTCGGAATCGAGCGCATACTCTCGAAGCCCTGCTACCAGACAATAGTAATTCTTCTCAAACATGAATCTGTGACTTAAAAAATGAGCTGTGCAACCTTCTCGCGCAAGTAGTCGTTAAGCAGAGCAGAGAAGCTCTCGTCAGAGAATGAGATGTAGTAACCACCATTCTTCTCGCCTACCTTAAAGCCACTCTTCACCTCAGCTGAGTATCCAACCTCGATACCCTCACTCAAAAGAGACTTCACGGCTACGCTCATAGCCTTATCCAACTCAGCCTTCTTTGCCTCAGGCAAAAGAGCCGAGAGATCTGCCTTAGCACCATTGTTCCAATTCTGAGCGATAGCCAAAAGCATATCCTTGATGAATGTTGCATCCAAGTTTGCCTTTTTTACGCCCTCTGCAGTAGCCTTCTCCACGATCAAAGTCTCGATCTCAGACTTGATCTTAGCCACAGCCTGCTTACCTGCCAACGAAATCTCAGTCATGGCATTCTTCTCTACATCCTCAGCCTTAGACTGCGCCTTAGAGATAATCTCGGCGGCACGAGCCTCAGCCTCGGCAACGATCTTCTGAGCCTCTTTCTTAGCCTCTGCTACCAGAGTCTCTGCCTCAGTACGACCCTTTTCCAAACCCTGCTGGTAGAGTTTGTCGGTCAACTCTTGAAGTTTAGTATTTCCCATGTTTTATAATTTATTTGTAATTGTTTTTAATCTTTCTTGCTCTTACACCAATCCCCTTTGGGGATAATCCGCGCAAAGGTAGGTATTTAATTTGGCTCAACCAAACAAATAGTGCGCTAAAATAGGAGTCATACCATATAAATAGCACATTTTATGTTTCGGATAATCTAAAAAAAGAGTTTTAGACCGAAAACTGACTATTTTTGACAAAGAATTGCAGATTATGCGAAATGTTGCTAATTTTGTTTTACCATAACCAGAAATGAAACCGAGATGAAGCGTATTTTTATCTTTACAATAATTTCCCTCTTGGCACTCACATTCTCGACCGAAAGTATGGCTCAGAAAGTGAACAAAAGTGCAAAAAAAGCCCACAAGGGTTGGAAACTCGTTTGGGCTGATGAATTCGATGCAGACAAGTTAGATACCACTTCATGGGTGCGTTGTAATTGTGACTCTTACGTTTCGGACTGGAACCGTCACATGTCTTCATTGGACACTTTGGTCACTCTTAAGGATGGTTTATTAACCATTCATGCCATAAATACTCCTCAAGAATACTACGATCCCAAAAATCGCTCTCACCTTACAGGTGGCGTGGATAGTCACGGGATGCGTTCGATACATTTGGGAAGAGTTGATGTACGTGCGCGATTCGATTGTGCTAAAGGTTTTTGGCCTGCTATTTGGCTTCTGCCTGACAATGGCAAGAGCTATCTCCATGGTGGAGAAATTGACATCATGGAGCATCTTAACCACGAGAAAATCGCATACCAAACGCTTCACAATGAGTTTACAATCAATAAAATAGACCCAAGCATAAAATCAAATGGCTCACAAACAATTAACCCCTCGGAATTTAACATTTATTCCGTCATCATAAATCAGGATAGCGTGGAGTTTTTGATCAATGGCAAACCGACATTTACATATTCACGTATCGACACCACCCATAAATACCAATTTCCATATGCCGACAATCCATATTATGTGATACTCTCGGCTCAATTGGGTGGCACATGGGTCGGAACCATTGAATCCAAAGAATTACCAGCAAAGATGGAGATTGACTACGTCAGATTTTATCAAAAGAAATAAATTACAACCAATTAATACACAACACTATGCATAGATTTAAATTTTGGAGCATCGCTGTCATTATTTCGATTTTCATCGCAAATATAGCTAACGCTCAGACCAAAAGCGATAATCCTCGAAAGGCATACAAGGGCTGGAAGCTCGTCTGGGCTGATGAATTCGATGGTGAAAAGGTGGACAAAACAGCTTGGAGACGTTGTCAGGCATACACATCCGACTGGAACAAACACATGTCCAATATCGACACCTTGGTAACGGTAAAAGATGGAATCCTCAGTCTGCATGCTGTCAAGACTCCCGCGGGCTACAAAGATCCCAAAGGACGACCATATCTCACGGGTGGCATAGAGGGGAAAGGGCTACGCTCTATGCAATTAGGCAGATTCGATGTACGCGCACGATTTGATTGCACCATAGGTTTTTGGCCTGCCATCTGGCTTATGCCCGACAACAACAAGCCATGGCCAAATGGAGGAGAGATAGATATTATGGAGCATCTAAATTTTGACAAGATGGTATATCAGACTCTCCACACCACCTATATCCACGACAAGATCGAACCAAACTTCACTTCGGGTATCACCTATCCGATTGATCCTACGGTATATAACCTCTATTCGGTAATTATTTGGGAAGATAAAATCGAGTTTTTTGTCAATGGCGACAAAACTATGTCATACCCTCGTATCCAGACCGAGCATAACAACCAATTTCCTTACGCCGACCACCCATATTATGTTATACTTTCGGCTCAGCTTGGAGGTAGCTGGGTAGGAGTGGTTGATCCTGAAAAATTGCCTGTCAAAATGGATGTCGATTACGTTAGATTCTATCAGAAAAAGAAATAAAAATCTATCAATAAATACATTAAAGCAAATATCCCCAAAAGCAAATCAAGACTTTTGGGGATATTAATTTTCTCACACAACTTCTACTGATGCTCAGGGCGCAACAAATCCTGCACCACCTTCACTGGAGAGAAAGTGGTGATTGGGACCTCAACCAACACGGTATTCCAATTTGCCATAGCTCCATTCCACAAACCAGGCAACTCTTGAGCTCTAAGCTCACGACCACCACTTGACTTAGAAGAGATAAAGCCTGTAGAAGGATCGGTATATTTTGTAAGATCGAACTTGCACTCACGTGAATCCTTTACGCCACAAACCAAATCCACAGGATTGAAGTGTGTAGCAGACTTCATCAGATGCATATCCTCAGGAGCAATCTGGCTCGACTCAGCAATCTGCAAAGACTCTATGCCGCCACCCTGATCAACCCAGAATGGACCGCCACCGGGCTCACCCTGATTACGAACCACACCGCAGACACGAATCGGACGATCCAAAACCTGCTTCAAGGTCTGAGAATTATAATTTTCAGGTAACTTCACGCACAACTTCTTCTCCACGAACTCAGCTATGGTCTCGATCTCGCCACCGCCTACTTCCAACACCTTGAGATACTCAAAAGCTTGATCCTGAAGCTCAAGCAATACGCCCGCCAACGCCTTTTTGTATTTAATGGTGTCGCCTCGGCGAGCATCAGTAGTCACATTGTCGATATTCTTCACAAAAATTATATCGGCATCAATATCATTCAAATTCTCAATCAACGCACCATGACCTGCCGGACGGAACAAGAGTTTTCCCTCATCGGTGCGGAATGGGGTATTGTCGGGATTAACGGCAATGGTATCGGTCGAAGGCTTCTGTACAGAGAATGAGATATTGTACTTCACGCCATAACGCTCCTCATAGATAGGCTGGGTATGTGCCAACACATCCCAAAAACCACCCTTATGCTCCTCAGAAACAGTGAAATGGATATACACCTCATCACCACATCGAGCATACATCGCGCCCTCAACCAAATGCTCCTCAACAGCCTTTCGTGCGCCATCCTCATAGGCATGGAATGTAACTAAGCCCTTAGGTTTTGAGCCGTAGCCCAGACCTCCGACAATGATCTCCTCCACGATCTCCTCATCTGGAGAATCGGGCATAACATATTCCGAAAGTTCAGGCCAGAATGCGAACTTCTCGATGTTATCCAGAAGTTTATCAATCCCAGCCGTGCGTTTATCCTCATTTATGTACTCAAAAAGCTCTTTAAACATGCGCGTAGCAGCACCCGATGCAGGCACAAACTTCACCACACGCAACTCTTGCGAGAGTTTCTCATAACGCTCAACGGCACGCGCTACCTCCTCTTCCGAGAGTACCTGTACGCCATCACCTGCCGAAGCGGCACGCACGATCTTCAAAAAAGGGAATCCCTTGCGGAAATTCTCAATCTGCTACTCGACTTGAGCTTGAGTCAAGCCATGAGACTCAATCTGTTGTAAATCTTCTCTGCTGAACATATCTTTGTAGTTTTAAATTTATCGATAGAAATACGCGATGTTTCCAAAAATTACTCAAAATTAAGAAAATATTTTTTAACTTTGTCATGTATTGGGGATTATTTTTCCTCCCACGTGCAAGAATATATAATTGAAACATAACAATATGAAACGTTTAGCACTTCTTTTTACTTTGGTGGCAACGGTATTCGCCGCCGAGGCAGCACCACTTTGGATGCGTTATCCAGCCATCTCTCCCGATGGCAAACAGATCGCTTTCACTTATAAGGGTAGCATATATGTCGTTCCTTCGGAGGGAGGTCACGCCCAAAGGATCACACCCATGTCGGGATATAACTATGCTCCCGTATGGTCGCCCGACTCTAAGACCATTGCATACGCCAACGACCGTTATGGCAATTTCGATGTATTTACCGTTGCTGCCACAGGTGGCACACCTCAGCGTATAACCACAAACTCTGCCAAAGAGGAGCCTTATGCATTCTCAAACGATGGTAGCCGCATCTACTTCGGAGCCACTATCGCCGACCCAAGCCAAAGCGCACTCTTCCCTAAGGGTTCTATGGGTGAGCTATACTCTATCTCTGTCAAGGGAGGTCGTTATGAGCAGGTTCTGGCTACTCCAGCACAGTTGATCAATTTTAGCCGTGACGGTAAGAGTTTCCTATATCAGGATCGCAAGGGAGGCGAAGATGATTGGCGTAAGCACCACACTTCATCTATCACTCGCGACATCTGGATCTATGACATAAATTCCAAGAAACACACTCAGCTCACCGAGTGGGAGGGTGAGAATCGCGATGCTCATTTTGCCAAGGATGGCAAGAGTTTTTACTATCTGAGCGAGCAGGGCGGCACATTCAACGTATGGCAGATGCCACTTGGCAAGGCTAAGGAGGCTAAGCAGGTGACTTCATTCAAGACTCACCCCGTACGCTTCCTCTCGATGGCTGAGAACGGCACCCTCTGCTTCGGCTACAATGGAGAGATATACACCATGCAGGAGAAGGGATCGCCCAAAAAGCTAAATATCGAAATTACCGATGAATCGCCTACAGGCAAGAGCGCATATCTCTCTGTCACAGGAGGCGGTCAGGGTGCAGTATCTCCCGATGGTAAGCAGGTGGCATTTGTCAACCGTGGCGAAATTTTCGTTACTTCTACCGACTACACTACCACAAAGCGTATCACTTCGACTCCTGAGTCAGAGGCTTCGCCTACATTTGGTCCCGACAACCGCACATTGACCTATGCTTCGGAGCGTAATGGCTATTGGAATATCTATTCGGCTACAATCACACGTGCCGAGGATCCTAACTTCCCTAATGCCACACTTATCGAGGAGAAGCCACTCTTCAAGGATGACAAAATTGATCGAGCATATCCTCAGTATTCGCCCGATGGCAAGGAGTTGGCATTTGTCGAGGGACGTTGCCGTCTGATGGTAATGAATATCGCATCGGGCAAGGTACGCCAGATTACTGATGGCTCACAGCACTACTCTACAACGGGCTATATGGACTATAAGTGGTCGCCCGATGGCAAATGGTTTGCCGTAAGTTACACAGGCAACAAGCACGATCCATACTCTGACGTAGGTATTGTAAGTGCCGAGGGTGGCAAGATTTTCAATATCACTAACACAGCTTATTTCGATGAATCTCCAGAGTGGATCTTCGGCGGAAATGCCATTCTCTTCTCGACAGACCGCTACGGCATGCGTAGCCACGCCTCATGGGGCTCGCTTACCGACTTGATGGTGGTATTCCTCAATCGCAAGACTCACGAGCTGTCAAAACTCTCGAAGGAGGAGTACGAGATGTATAAGGAGGCTGAGAAGAAGGCTAAGGAGGAGAAAGCCAAAGCCGAGAAGGAGGCTGAAGAGAAGAAGAAATCAGACAAGAAGTCAGCCTCTAAGAGCGACAGCAAAAAGGATGACAAGAAGGCTGAGACAAAACCAGAGGTCGAGCCAATCATCATCGAGTTTGACAATATCGAGGATCGCATCCTCCGTATCACACGCACTTCTGGGCAAGTGGGTTCTTACACCGCAGACAAGGATGCCAAGTACATCTACTACACAATGGCATACAATGCAGGTTACGATCTCTACCAACATGACGTTTTCACAGGAGAACAGAAGGTTATCCTCAAGGGATCTGGTAGCGGATCATTTGTATGGGACAAGAAGATGGAAAATATGTTCCTTTTGGGTAGCACAATGCGCAAATTCAAAGGTACGTCACCTACAACCATCTCAGCCCGCAGCGATATCGAACTCGACAGCGAGGCAGAGCGCGAGTATATGTTTGACCGCATCTACCGTCAGGAGAAGGAGCGTTTCTATCATGTAGATATGCACGGTGTGGATTGGGATGCCATGCGCGACAATTACGCTCGATTCCTGCCTCACATCAACAATAACTTCGACTTTGCCGAGATGACAAGCGAGTGGTTGGGTGAGCTGAACGTATCACATACAGGATGTAGCTTCTCACCTTCATACGATGGCAACAGCGACAATACAGCAGATCTTGGTTTGTATTACGACTTCTCTCACAAGGGTAAGGGTCTAAAGGTTAGCGAGATAATCGTTGGCGGACCATTCGACAGAGCCTCATCTGAACTCAAGGCTGGTGACATTATCGAGAAGATCAACGGCACCGAGATCACCGAGGATATGGACTTCTATCCATTGCTTAACCGTTTGGCAGGTAAGCGTACACTTGTGTCGATCTACCGCCCATCGGAGAAGAAGCGTTGGGAGCAGGTCGTAAAGCCTGTATCACGCGGAGCCCTTTCTGCCCAACTCTACAAGCGTTGGGTTAAGCAACGTGCCGCAGACGTAGAGCGTCTTTCGGGTGGTCGCTTGGGTTATGTCCATATCGAGTCTATGGGCGATGCAAGCTATAGAAGCATCTACGCCGACATTTTGGGTAAGTACAACCACTGCGAAGGTATAGTTATCGACACCCGTTTCAATGGCGGAGGTCGCCTGCACGAGGATATCGAGATCCTCTTCAGCGGAGAGAAATACCTCACTCAGGTTGTCCGTGGCAAAGAGGCTTGCGATATGCCATCACGCCGCTACAACAAGCCTTCGATCATGATCACCTGCGAGGCAAACTACTCAAACGCCCACGGTACACCTTGGGTATATAAGCACCGTGGCATAGGCAAGGTAGTGGGTATGCCTGTACCTGGCACCATGACAAGTGTTACATGGGAGCGTCTGCAGGATGCATCATTGGTATTTGGAATTCCTGTGATAGGTTATCGAACAGAAGACGGTAGCTACTTGGAGAATAAGCAGTTGGAGCCAGATATCAAGGTTGCCAACTCTCCTGAACTGGTTGTAACGGGTCGTGACGAGCAGTTGGAGGCAGCCGTTAAGGCTCTCTTGGAGCAGATTGATGCCCAGAAAAAGTAAAATTCTATGATTAACGAATATTTCAACCACCCTCTACGCGAGCTCAACAGCTTCCACGTGGAGGAGATGGCAGACCACATTTTAGAGTTTGACCGAGCCGAGGATCTTGACCAAATCTTTGGCTCTGAGAACGCGCCCCAAAAGTGGTACGCATTGGGTGGAGGTAACAACATCCTTTTTACCCGCCGCTTTGAGGGCACTTTGATTAAACCCACAGGCACGAAGATTCACATCCTGACAGACGATGAGGATTCTGTTTTGGTGAGTGTCGAAGCTGGCTTGGAGTGGGATGATATGGTCGAGTGGGCTGTAGAGCATGAGCTTTGGGGTGTGGAGAATCTTTCGCTCATCCCTGGCACGATAGGGGCTTCGCCCGTACAAAACATCGGAGCCTATGGTGCCGAAGCCAAAGATGTTATCGAGCGTGTCCACTTTTTCGACACATCGGAGCGCACACACAAGAGCCTAAGACGCGAGGAGTGCCGATTTGCATACCGCAACAGCATCTTTAAGGGAGAACTAAAGGGACGATGCATCATCACCTCGGTAGAGTTTCGCCTAAAGAAAAGAGCCCAGCCTAATTTAGCGTATGGAGATCTGAAGGCTGAGACCGAAAAAAGAGGAGATGCTACACTTCGTAACATCCGCGATGCCGTATGCGCAATTCGCCGCTCGAAGTTACCCGATACTGCTATCTTGGGCAATGCTGGCAGCTTTTTCAAAAACCCGATAGTGGAAAGAGAGGTAGCGGAGCAGATGCGACTTAAGTATGAAAATATGCCCATATACCCCACCGCCGACTCCCAAAAGGCTAAGTTGGCGGCAGGATGGCTCATTGACAAATGCGGACTCAAGGGTTACAGACAAGGCAATGTCGGAGTCCATGAGCGTCAGGCTTTGGTGCTTGTCAACTACGGTGGAGCCAACGGCAACGATGTCATGTCATTGGCACACGATGTATGCTGTAAAGTCGCTCAGAAGTTTGGCATAGATATAGAGCCAGAGGTTAATGTATTGTAACGTTTTTTCAAACAAAACATTATGGCAACTACACTACTGGAGCGTTTTCAGGATTATGTCTCGCAAAACGAACTCTTCAGCAAACAAGATAAAATTCTGCTCACCGTATCGGGCGGAGTAGACTCCATGGTGCTTATGTCGCTCTGCGTCAATAGCGGTTACAAAGTGGGCGTGGCGCACTGTAACTTCCAACTTCGAGGCAAGGAGAGCGATGAGGATGAAATTATGGTACAGGAGGTGTCTCGCCGTTACGGTATCGAGTGCTACAATCGCCATTTCAACACCACCGAGGAGATGGAGCTTACGGGAGAATCTATGGAGATGGCAGCACGCCGACTGCGTTACGCATGGTTCCATGAGCTTTGCGAGGAGCATAACTATACGGTCATTGCCGTAGCGCACCACATAGATGATTCGATCGAGACCTTCTTCATCAATATGCTTAGAGGCTCTGGACTCAGAGGCTTGACAGGCATCCGTAACCAGATGGGACGCATCGTACGTCCTTTGATGTTCGCCACTCGCAAGGAGATTTTGGAGTATGCCACCCGCAAACATATCTCATACCGCGAAGATTCATCGAATCAATCGACCAAATATCTACGCAACAAAATCCGTCTTGGACTGATCCCACGCATCCGCGAGATCAACCCTCGATTCCCATATATCATGCATCAGAATCTGGAGCGACTGATGGCAACTCAACGCTTTGTCGATGGTGCCATAAACAATATCTACTCTCAGATCACCGACCATCAGAACGGAATCTTCACGCTTCACCTGTCGGGCATTGTGGATAAGAGTTCGCGCGACTTTGTCATATATGAGATTCTCAGCTCACGCTTCGGATTCAAAGGCGATACGGTAGATTCTCTTTGTCGAGCGTTGGTAGCAGGCATTTCAGGCAAAAAGTTCTACTCGCGAAGCCACGTAGCCTACCCCGACAGAGGTAATATCGTGGTCAAAAAGATCGAGGAGTGGGACAACTGCGAGGTGTTGGTGCAGAAGGGACAACAAAGAGCCTATTGTGGTAATTCGGTTTTGTATTTCGAGATATGCGATGTAGATAGCATCACCTCGTTCAACGTGCGCGACAACATAGCGTTGCTCGATGCCGACAAACTGCAATACCCACTCAAATTGCGCCGTTGGCAGGATGGCGACAGCTTTATCCCGTTCGGCATGACTGGCAGAAAGAAGGTGAGCGACTTCCTGATTGACCGCAAAGTCTCGATGGCAGAGAAGGAGCGTCAGTTTGTAATGATTTCGGAAGATGAAATCGTTTGGCTCATAGGACGCCGAATCAGCGATGACTTCCGCATCACATCTAAGACCGAAAACGTATTGCGTATAACCAAAGAGATAATATAGCGAGACCCGTTATGGCTAAATCAAGCGTAAAATTCAAAGATACAATAGCCCAATTCGAACAACTCAAGGCTCAGATCGCCAAGCGAGCCTTCGCGCCGATATATCTTTTGATGGGAGAGGAGAGTTACTTTATAGATGCACTCAGCGAGGCACTCTCGACCACAATCCTAACTCCCGCCGAGCAGGCTTTCAATCAGATTACCGTATATGGCAAGGATAGCGATGCGGGGCAGATAGTAAACCTATGCCGTCAGATGCCAATGATGGGCTCCTATGAGGTTATTATCCTAAAGGAGGCGCAGCAGTTACGCAACATAGAGAAGCTGAGTGCCTATACCCAAAAGCCTCAGCCATCGACCATACTGATTATCTGCCACAAGGAGAAGAATCTCGACAAGCGCAGCTCGCTATACAAACAATGCTCCTCTTCGGGTGTGGTGTTTGAGTCGGTACGTCCACGAGATTACGAGATAGGACCATGGCTCAACTCTTTTATTCAGAGCAAAGGTCTCAAAATCACGCCCAAAGCGTTGCAGATGCTTACCGACCATTTGGGATGTGATGTGAGCAAAATCTCCAACGAGCTGGATAAACTCATTGTATCACTCCCTGCCGCCACTACCAACATCAACGATAGCCATATCGAGCAAAATGTCGGCATATCGAAGGATTATAACAATTTTGAATTGTGCAATGCCGTGGCTTCACAGGATATCAAGCGCGCCATGCTCATAGCCGATCACTTTGCCCACAACCCCAAGGATAATCCGTTGCTGCTTACCGTTATGGCTCTGTACGGGCAGTTTAGAGATATGTTTACTATCAATTATCTGCGCTGGCAAGCCAAATACAAGAATATCCCGTTCCCGACTGACGCCGAGCTGATGCGCATACTCAAAAAGAGTAACGTATATGTCATTGGTGAATTGAAGACACTCTCGGCAAAGTGGAATAACCGCAAGTTGTTCAACATTCTGGGGCTTTTGAGAGAGTATGACGGCAAGAGCAAAGGTCTTGACTCGGCAGGTATGAGCGATGGAGAGTTACTGAGGGAGTTGTTACTTAAAATTTTTATGCTTTAAACGTGTCCTCGCATCAGAGATATATGATATACAATGGGGAGTTGCAAAATTTGCAGCTACCCGATCAGGTGTATCTATATCAGAACATACATACCTTAAACTACCAGCCTCGCTATCTGGGGCATCACATCGAGATCCTCACCACGATGGCAGAGAGCATTTGGCAGACGAAAACCACACTTACGGAGAAAAAAATCAGCAAAGAGATTTATCAACTGCTCGACACTTCGCGCCTTTCGCGCAATGTTTCGATATGTGTAATATTACGCCTCTATGCTTCGGGAGATTACTCAATACACGTTGGAGAGGTGAGTTTCTATGCGGGTTACGTTTTGCGTAGCCTGCGCCCTGTTATCAAATGCATCGAGATGGATGTGGCGATGAGCGCACTACCCTCCTCGGCTCGTAAAGCAAGCTACGATCTGGCACATCAGATGGCACTCGTAGATGGTTATCACGAATCTATTATGATCGACAGTTCGGGTTTGGTGGTAGAAGATCCTTTGCGCCCGGTTGCCACGATCAAGAATTACACACTTCGGATGCCTTCGCCCTCGTTGTGGTCGGTGGAGTGTATGCTTTTAGAGCAAGCTGCAGAGCTAAGCGGATTGAATGTTACTTATGAGAGGATTTCACTCTCCGATATAGCCAATGCCGATGAAGTACTGACTGTCACATATCAAGGAGTAACATCCGTCTCGCGCATAGGAGAGAAGAACTATTTTGTCTCGCTCGCCGACAAAATTGCCAAAACAATCGAGACTTTGGAGTTACAAAATACATCACAAAAGAAAACTAATCTCTAAGATATGAAAATCGCCATATTCCCAGGATCGTTTGATCCATTCACTCGAGGACACCAAGCCGTTGTAGATGAGGCTCTGACAATTTTCGACAAGGTTGTAATAGCCATCGGCGACAACCTCAACAAACGCTCATTGCTGAGTGTAGAGAATCGCCTGCGCCTAATCGAAGATCTATACCGCGACAACCCTCGCATCGAGTGCAAATCGTACAACACACTGACGGGAGAGTTTGCTCAGGAGGTAGGTGCTACGGCAATCATCCGAGGGGTGAGGAATACCGTAGATTTTGAGTACGAGCGCACCATGGCGCAGATCAATCGCCGCATCTTCCCCGATATAACTACAGTCATACTCTTCACCCCGCCACATCTCACCGATATCGCATCTTCTACCGTGAGGGAGTTGCTTAACTTCGAAAGAGATGTCAGCGAAATGATGCCCGAAGGGATCAATATAGAGGATTATAGATAGAAAATAAGGCTTCCGATAGATGATTTCGGAAGCCTTATTGCTCGATGTGGAGAATATGAGATTCGAACTCATGACCTCTTGCATGCCATGCAAGCGCTCTAACCAGCTGAGCTAATCCCCCTCCTTGACGGTGCAAATATACATTTTTGGGAAAAATAAAACCTATGACGCTACTTCTTTTTAGTCGCCGAGGTATCTCCCACCTTACGTTCGGGGTTTTGCCTCAGGAAGGTCTCCCACGAAGTCGTACCTTTTGCAGCCTTTTTGCCTCCGCACAAGCCTTTGACCCGAGCTGTGCCCATAGCCTGTGAGATAGGGGTACGTGCTGTAAAATAGTGGCACATCGCCACCGCCATACCATCCGTAGCATCCAGTCGGCGAGGCATATACTCTAATTTCAACATTCGCTTGACGATTGCCGCCACCTGCTCTTTGGACGCTGCTCCCGATCCTGTAATTGCCTGCTTTACTCGCGTGGGCGCATACTCAAACACCTCTTTATCATGCCTTAACGCAGCCGCCATAGCCACCCCCTGCGCACGTCCCAACTTGAGCATACTTTGGACATTTGTCCCGAAAAAAGGCGATTCCAAAGCTACCTCTTTGGGATCATAATCCTCAATCAGACGGCTCACACGATCGAATATATATCGTAACTTACGATACGGGTCGCTCATCGTATGCAGATCTATATCGCCCATCACCACCGAGCGAAGCTTACTGCCCTCAACCTCAATGATGCCGTAACCCATGTAGTTGGTACCTGGGTCGATTCCCATAATGCGATATGTTGGCTGCTCTTGATTCATCTTAATTCTAAAAGCGTTATCCGATGACAAATATAACTCTTTCCCTCCGCTTTTCAAAAAAAAGAGCCGCTAACCCTCAAAAGTCAGCAGCTCCAACAAAAAAATCTCAGTTTATCATTTATATAATTCCTCCAGCTTCTCGCCCAAAGCCATATCACGCAGATCTTTCGCTATGATCTTACCAGTCGCACAATCTATCAGGAAATTAGTAGGAATGCCGTTTACTGCATAATCTATTCTGCTCTGAGTGTTCCAACTCGTAAGGGAGCTCACGTGCAACCAACGTAAACCATTCTCTTTGATTGCCTCAAGCCAACTATCACGATCACCATCAAAAGATACGGCATAGATCTCAAAACCCTGTTTATGGTACTTCTCGTATGCCGCTACTAAATTGGGCGCATCAGCCATGCATGGACCGCACCACGAAGCCCAAAACTCCAAAAGGACATATCTATTCCGAGGATTCTCGACCACGCTCTTAAGAGTCAAGACCTTACCTTCGGGAGTCAGCGATCTTTTACCCTTAGAATCGCCCTGATCAGTAATGTCTATATATGGATTCCCTGGTTCTACCTTTAAAGCGTGCTCCGCAAATTTTTTTTGCTTGGCAAAGGTCTCTTGTTTAGATTCTGGCATGGCGTTAATCATATCCAAAGTCTGCTGAGGTTTGAATAAGAAATGGTGATTCTGGAAAAGATCCCAACCAACCATATCGCCAGCATTCTCTTTTACTGCGCTATAATAATATGTCAAGATTGGAGTTAAATCTTCACTACCTTCAGCTCGCGCCTCCGCGAACATCTCATCCACACGAACTCTAACTGCCGTACTTCTATCATTATATGGTGTGCCGACAGCGCGTAAAGCCCCCAACTTTTGAACAATCTCGATATCTCCAGCCTCAACAAAAGTACGAATCCTCTCGCCCCACTCTCCACTCACATCACGGAATGTGATATAGGCAGGATATGGCTCTGCAACCTCGCCTGTCATCCTGAAAGAGTTACCCACTATCGCCACCGAATCAACGAACTTCAGTTCACGACCCTCTTCTATTCCCAAATACGCCATCTCCATACCAGCAAGCTGCTCAGCGGAAGATGAAATAGTGTACTTTGTGGAATTTCCGCAACCGACCATCACAAGGATCAGAAGCGCACAAAACAGATAATTTTTCATACGTTTAATTTTTAGTTAGCACATAATTTTTCCCTGCAAAGTTAAGGGGTAATCTAACTAAAAAGGTTTAACAAAGTGTTAACTAATGTTAACAAATGTTAACGGCAAAAATACGGACACAAAAAAAACGCTTGGAAATCTCCAAGCGTTTTCTGCATTTGAGGGTGGAAGATGGGGTTCGAACCCACGACCTTCGGAACCACAATCCGGCACTCTAACCAGCTGAGCTACATCCACCATGTTCGACTTGATCTCTCAAATCGGTGTGCAAATATAGGGCGATTTATTCGCTTTTGCAAATAAATCCCGAAAAATCTTTCAAAAATTTTGACTCTGCACCCTTTACCTCAATAAAAAATCTCCCCGCCGCAGACTTACAACAAGGAGATTGTATTTAAACCACACCTTAATCTAATGACTAAGAACATTACTTTTTACGTTTAAGCACATTGAGTTTTGGAAGCTTAAAGCCCTTCTTCCCCTTCTCTGGAGAGATATTAACCTCGATATCTGCCATCTGACCATCCTTAATCTCCAATACAAAACCAACTCTACTCACGCCCTCATCCTTGATCTCATAAGGCTTATAGTTATGTGGCTGCCAGATTTTTGCCTCGGCAGGGAGCTTTGAGCGTAACTTCAGATACATAGTCTTGCCATCCTGTGTGAGCATAATCATATTAGGCGATATGATCTCCGCTTGAGCCTTAGTAGCGATTTTCCACTCCAGCACAGCAGGCTCTGCCCCCAAAACAACATGGTCTATAATTGTCAAATTATCATTCTTATCCAACTCTGCACGGCGTGACACCTGCTCGGCTTGACCCTTAAATGTAGGCGTGAGATCGAGTTCCACATATTTGAGTTTAGAGGTCTCGCCATGATCGGTAATCTCAGCAACACCCTTAACATTATGATTCTTGCCATTGATGGTCAAGACATTATGAGACTGAACACCGATACGGAATACGTCCCATCTGCCACTCTCCTGTCCACGATTCCACAAATCCACGCCAGCCTGCTCCAGACGGTTATAGTCGTGCATTCCCAAGTCAATAGCCCAACGCACGCCATCCTTCTCATAGACAAACGAGCCAGCATCCATATGAGCATGATTTGTTGAGGCATGACCGCCCTTGATAGCAAAATATGAGTCATCCTTCGAATTCCAGCCGCTACGATAAATATATACTGGAACCTCGCCACGACCTACCCACACCTTATTCTTTGGCATGTTAACCTTATCGAAATTAAGTGAAGAGCCAAAAATCATGTAGATAGGTAAAAGTCTATCTTCTGGAATACGACCCTGCTTAATCATCATCTCATCTGTCACTACTATTGCGCTGTTTTTTGTTTGACGCGCAAACCAATACTTCGATGCAACACTCGCTGTAGAAGAACCTGAATCGGCAAAATTATAACACATGCCTGATGGAGCCACCATATAGGTCATAAACTCGGCACTCTTCATAAAGCTCTGCTGGGCTGCGATACCTGCATCTGTTCCCAAAGCCGACTGCAATGCCGCAACCAACATCACCTCAAAACCTGTTCCATAGTCCCAATAACTATAACCCTCGGGATATACTCCATCGGGATTATACGCCTTTTGCGCAATAGGATTAGACTCCAGACACCTTGCGATCAAAGCCTTGCAATACTCTGGCGAGCGTTCCATAGTAGCCAACGCTCCATATATCATACCCGCATTGCAGACTTGATTCCAATTATTCTCAGCCTTAAAGAACCAAATTTGCTTCTCATTTTCCGAAGCCTTCAAGCCCTTCTCATAGATTGCCGTACCGATAATACTGCGCGAGTGGCGCGAAAGATAGCCATACAACCAATCATAACCTATCGCCATAGCCATGGTCATCTCGCCTACGTCCAAAAAGTGGGAAGGATTCCAATCCTCAAACTCACTCACAGCCAACATCTCCTGCTCGGCACGAGCCGCATAACGCTTATCCTCGGTCATGACATAAGAGTATGAGAGATAGAAAATTCGCTTCAACGCTTCGCGAGATACCGAGAGTAATCTTCTTCCTATCATCTTACGCTTGACAGGCTCTACTCCCAAATAACTATCCGCCTTAGCCACAATCTTATTATGCACTGCCGCAGCATTGGCAGAGCGAGTCTTGAACTCCTTCATGGCACCCACATCGCCTGCCGTCAACAACAAACGAGGATGTTTCGAGAGTTTCTCATAATCTATATTTTGCCCAATAGCAGGCAACGCACTCACAAAAAAGAGTAAAAGCGTAGCAATAAAGAATTTTTTCATAATAAAATTTCGGTTTCGGCTTCAAAATTAAAAATAATTTTGCAAACTTCGCATCATCAATGGCAGAGAATTCCACTTGAGGCAGAAATCTATCTACAAAGGTGACAAATTGTCAGCCAAGAAGTCGCAATATGACAAAAATATATGCCATCAGGGGTTTGGCACACCTGTTGCTTATATTATAGGCGTTGCTTCGATGATGATAGATGCACAAGGAGCAAAAACCAAACAGAAAACAATAAACTAATATAAAACTTTATTAAACTATGACAATTAAACCACTTTCAGACCGCGTATTGGTATTGCCAAATGCGGCAGAGGAGAAGACCGCAGGCGGTCTGTTCATTCCAGACACAGCAAAGGAGAAGCCACTTATGGGTAAGGTTATCGCTGTAGGTCCAGGCACAGCAGAGGTTAAGATGGAGGTAAAAGAGGGCGATCAGGTTCTCTACGGCAAGTATGCTGGTACCGAGATCAATGTTGACGGTGTTGACTACCTCATCATGAAGCAGAGCGATATCTTGGCTATCTGCTAACAAAATGTTTAAATTTTAAAACTTAAAAAGAAATGGCAAAGGAGATTAAATATAATGTAGAGGCTCGCGAGCTTTTGAAGGAGGGCGTTGACGCACTCAGCAACGCCGTAAAGGTTACACTCGGACCTAAGGGTCGTAACGTTATTATCGACAAGAAGTTTGGCGCGCCACATATCACTAAGGATGGTGTTACAGTAGCTAAGGAGATCGAGTTGGAGGATCCATTTGCAAACATGGGCGCACAGATGGTTAAGGAGGTTGCCTCTAAGACCAACGATGACGCAGGTGATGGTACTACAACTGCTACCGTTTTGGCTCAGGCTTTGATCGGTGTAGGTTTGAAGAACGTAACAGCAGGTGCAAACCCAATGGATCTTAAGCGCGGTATCGACAAGGCTGTTGCTGTAGTTGTCGAGGAGCTTAAGAAGCTTTCACAAGAGGTTGGTAGCGACATCTCTAAGATCGAGCAGGTTGCAACTATCTCTGCCAACAACGATAACAACATCGGTAAGCTCATCGCTGAGGCTATGGCTAAGGTTAACAACGAGGGTGTTATCACAGTTGAGGAGGCTAAGGGTACAGAGACTCACGTTGACGTAGTTGAGGGTATGCAGTTCGACCGCGGTTATATCTCGGCTTACTTCATGACCGACACTGAGAAGATGACAGCAGAGTTGGAGAAGCCACTCATCCTCATCACCGACAAGAAGATCTCTACTATGAAGGAGATTATGGGCGTTTTGGAGCCTGTTGCTCAGAATGGTCACTCACTCTTGATCATCGCCGAGGATGTTGATGGCGAGGCTTTGTCTGCACTGGTTATGAACAAGTTGCGTGGTGCTTTGAAGGTAACTGCATGCAAGGCTCCGGGCTTTGGCGATCGCCGCAAGGATATGTTGGAGGATATCGCAATCCTCACAGGTGGTACTGTAATCTCTGCCGATAAGGGTATGCGTTTGGAGGATGCCACTATCGAGATGCTCGGTCAGGCTGAGAAGGTATCTATGAACAAGGAGACTACCGTTATCGTTGACGGTGCAGGCGAGAAGGCTGCTATCTCTACTCGTATCGCTCAGTTGCGTGCTGGTATCGAGGCTGCTAAGTCTGACTACGACCGCGAGAAGTTGCAGGAGCGTTTGGCTAAGCTCTCTGGTGGTGTTGCTGTACTTTACGTAGGTGCTGCTACCGAGGTTGAGATGAAGGAGAAGAAGGATCGCGTTGACGATGCTTTGGCTGCTACACGTGCTGCAGTTGAGGAGGGTATCGTTCCTGGTGGTGGTGTTGCATACATCCGTGCCGTTGCTGCTTTGGAGAACCTCAAGGGTGAGAACGAGGATCAGACTACAGGTATCCAGATCGTTAAGCGTGCTATTGAGGAGCCATTGCGCCAGATCGTAGCTAACGCTGGTGGCGAGGGATCAGTTGTAGTAAATAAGATCAAGGAGAGCGAGGGTAACATGGGTTACAACGCTCGTGACGACAAGTATGTAGATATGATGGAGGCTGGTATCATCGACCCAACTAAGGTATCACGCGTTGCGTTGGAGAATGCTGCATCAATCGCATCTATGTTCCTTACTACAGAGTGCGTATTGGCTGAGAAGAAGGTTGACGCACCTGCTATGCCTCAGATGCCACAGGGCGGTATGGGCGGCATGATGTAGTCTCGGAGAAAGGCAATTTAAATATGATTTGCGACCAAGAAAAGGGTTGCTTAACGTATAAAACATAAGAAAAACGTGTTACTCATTTGGCGGGTAACACGTTTTTTTGTAATTTTACATCAAAACCGATTTTTTATGAAAACACTACTTAAACTTCTATTTATGGCAACAGCAATCATTTCGTTGCTCATGCCCGCAACAAGCCAAGCTAAGAACAACAAGATCAAGGCTCTTATCGTATCTGGTCAGAACAACCATAATTGGCAGGTCAGCCATAAAGCCATTAAGATGATTTTGGAGAATTCGGGACTCTTCGAGTGTGACATCACCCTTACAGCTCCTGCGCGTGGCGACATGTCTAAGTTTACGCCCGATTTTTCGGCTTACGATGTGGTTGTGCTTGACTACAACGGAGACCGCTGGCCAAAGCAGACAGACGATGCATTCCTCAAATATGTGCAAAATGGTGGAGGTCTGGTGATTTATCACGCAGCCGACAACGCTTTCGCGCAGTGGGAGGAGTTCCAGCGAATCATAGCCTTAGGTGGCTGGGAGGGTCGCAACGAGAAGTCTGGTCCTTACTACTACTTGGTCGATGGCAAGCCATTTTTGGATAACTCACCCGGTCCTGGCGGATCGCACGGCTGGCAGCGAGAGTACCCTATGAACTGCCGCAACTCTAAGCACCCTATCACCAAGGGTCTGCCCGATGGATGGCGTCACGCTCAGGACGAGATGTATGATCGCATGCGCGGTCCTGCCAACATCAAGGATCTGCTCTACTCTGGTACAACTGACCCTAAAACAGGCGGCTCAGGACGCGAGGAGCCATTGGTATTTACGGTAGATTATGGCAAGGCACGTATCTTCCACCTGATGTTAGGTCATGCAGGTCCTACATTGGAGAAGAATCCAGCTATGCAGTGCGTAGGTTTCCAGACATTGCTTCTCAGAGGTTCGGAGTGGGCTGCCACAGGCAAAGTTAAGCAGGCAGTACCAAAGGATTTCCCTACCGCCGAGAAGTGTTCACTTCGACTGGATTATAAAGCACCTGCTAAGTAAACCATACGGGGTATGAGGTTGTGGGATCTACTTCTCCGACCTTAAATCCTCCATTAACTCGTTATCAGCCTTCTTGATCTCATCGGTCAGGGAGGCTGTCTCTTTCTTAAAATCTCTGATACCACGCCCCAGACCTCGCATCAACTCTGGCAGCTTCTTGCCACCAAACAAAAGCAATAATGTAAAGACGATCAACAACATTTCACTCGTTCCAATACCTCCTACAAACAATAGTTCCATAGTGTGACTTATATTTTAATTATCTCAACTTACTTTTCAGCAACATCTTCATATTATGCTGTTTGAGTAGTATAAATCTGGCTGCCACACCTCTTAACTCTATTGCATCCCTTTGCTCCCGATTTGCCAATGTGGCATAGCGATGCAACATACACAGATATGGCATATCATCACTTGAGAAGTGACGCAGATCATTTAGTCTGTCGCGCATCGATAAGGCTTTTTTGAATCTTATACGATTATTATCGACAAGATGAAACTCATAGCTGCCATCTTCGCCTCTGCCATACAGGATATTTGAAGGATTAAGATCATTGTGCATTACTCCACAATCATGCATACGCATAATAAATTCAGCCAAATGGTCAAGCATATCACAGAAATCCTTATGACAGTATGGTGCTTTGGTGGGCAAGGGTATCAACTCGGAGCATAGCGACACGAAAAAACTTCGCTCCAACATCCCGTTTTTAAACACATCCATTGCCGCCACAGGTTCGGGAGTTCCAATCCCAAGCTCCAACAATCGAAGTGCATTATAATAGGCTCGCATGGCTTTGCTACGCCTTATTTTGCCGTATATCAGGCTATTTATTATCGAGGGTTTGCCATAACTCTTAATCACCAGAGAGTATCCTTCCACATGACATTTTACAATTCTATTGCGTCCATCGCGCAGCAATTCATACTCCTTTAGTTTGTCAAATTCAGTAGGCAAATTATTAACAAACTCTTGCAACACACTATATTTGGGGCTAATAACACTTTTCATTTCGGTTGTAAATCATATCACATAACATCGAAAGCGTACTCTAAAAAGAGATGCCACACAGCAAATATACAAATCGTGAAAACAAAAAAATTCCAACTTTCCACTTTTAGACCACTCAGAGAGCCATTTGCAACACTATCATGCGGATAAATCACTACTTTCGACACAAAAAGGATAATTCTGAATATACAAAAAAGAACGGCTGTCCAACAAATATTGGACAGCCGCTATACTATCAGATCGTATATAAACGTCCGATACTACAAAGCTAAATATCTCATTGCAGCCTCGATAAAGTAATAATCGCCATACGAGAGTGGAACATCAACCTCCGAGTTTGCCAAGTAGTGACCTACGCCATGCTTGAGCAGGAAGTTTCCATTCTCGCCCAACGCAGCAAAATACTCTTCCGAGCAGAGCGAACGGAGTTGACGCTCAGCAACAGCAAGATAATTCTCATTCTTGGTGATGGTATAAAGCTCAATAAGTGCCGATGCCATGATAGCTCCTGCCGAAGAGTCCTTCGAAAGCTCCTCTGCATCGTAATCCCAATTAGGGATTGAATCCTCTGGCAAACGTGGGATAAGATACTCGGCAATCTTTATCGCCTGATCCAAATATCGCTGCTCGCCTGTCACTCGATACATCATCGTATATCCATACAAGCCCCATGACTGACCGCGCGACCAAGCCGACTCATCGTGACGACCTTGTGCAGTACGCTTCTCAACGATATCGCCCGTAAGCTCATTATAAGCCACCACATGGTATGAGCTGTTATCCTCGCGGAAGTGATTCTTGATAGTTGTATCGGCGTGTTTGCGAGCTATGTCGCTATAACCAGCCCACTCCAGCATCTCAAGATTCATCATGTTATCAATGATGACCATATAGTCCAGCTCAGGATTCTCCTTACGTCCCGTATTCCACGAACGGATACAGCCCACCTGCTCGTTAAAACGGGTAGCCAAAGAGGCTGAAGCCTTCATTATAATATCCTTATAATACTCATCGCCTGTCAAACGATAGGCATTACCATACGAACAAAAGACCATGAATCCCAAATCGTGAGTGCCGCGATAATCCTTCAATGGCTCCAACCATCGAGTAAACTTCTCGGCATACGCCTTCAGCTCCTTATCGCCCGTATGCTCATACAACAACCACAACGAGCCAGGGAAAAAGCCACTCACCCAGCCATGAACATTGGTAAATTTCACTTCACCCTTCTCATACGTACGTGGGAACTTGTTGGTAAAGCCCGACATACGCACAGCTTGCTGCTTATTCTGCTCGACAGCAACCTTCAGAGCCTTCTTCAAATCTGATTTCAAGCCCTGCTGTTCGTTACACGAGGAGAGCATCAAAGCCGAAATAATTGCACAAAAAAGTAGTAGTTTTTTCATATTTGTTAAGTTTTAAGTATTCCTGATTTACTTACCCAGAAGCAATCGAGCCTGCTCCAACGCTGCCTTCGAGACTTGACTACCAGACAACATCTTGGCAATCTCCTCTACTCGCTCACCCTCATCCAAACGAGCTATATTGGTCACACTATCCTGCTTATATACTACGAAATGGCTCTCGCCCTTAGATGCTACCTGTGGCAAATGGGTAATCGACACCACCTGCATATTTTTAGAAAGAGACTCGATAATCTCACCCATCGCATCGGCAATACGTCCAGACACACCTGTATCAATCTCATCGAAAATAATGGTAGGCAACTTAGATTTTGAAGCCAACAAAGCCTTTAGAGCCAACATCACTCGCGAAATCTCACCACCCGAAGCCACCTTCTCGACAGCCTGAGCCACAACCTTTTCGTTGGCAGAGAACATAAATCTGATTTTGTCGCATCCCGTAGCAAGTAACTCCTCTTGAGACTCTACCTCAACCACAAACTTCACCTGAGGCATACCCAAATGCGACAAGGTTGCTTCGATATGCTTCGAAATCTCGCCTGCCGCCTCCACGCGCATCGAGTGAATCTCCTCTGCTACGCAACGGGCTTGAGTGCGCAATTCGTTGATTTTTGCTTTTTGCTGAAGTATATTCTCATCGCTATGTGTAATGGCATTCAACTGCTCCGACAACTCCTGCCCCTTTGCAAGCAACTCATCGAGATCCTGTACATGATGCTTATGGCACATCGAATATATGAGATTGACCCTATCTGTTAGCTTCTGCAAACGCTCAGGATCAGCCTCAATCCTCTCGCTCTGATCGGTTGCAGTACGCCCAAGATCCTTTAGCTCAGCTACAACCGAACGGATACGCTCCGAAAACTCCACTCCCAACGGATAACCATCCGCAAGTCGCGCAAAGGAGTTCTGAGCCAAGCCCAACTGCTCCAATACTCCCACCTGTTCGGCATCGAGTGCATTTCTAAACGAGATAAGTGCCTCGCCTATCTGATCGGCATTCTCCAATACCTTAAGCTCCTCTTCCGCATCCTTTAGCTCACCCTGCTTCAATGCCACCGCATCAAATTCTGCCACCTGAAAGCGAAGCCACTCCTCATCCTTGCGTAAAGCCTCAGCCTCACTCTGCATACGCTCCAACTCTCGCTCCGCCGAGCGCAAAAGCGCATAAATCTGCTGATATTCTCTCACCTTTGGCTTCGATCCTGCAATGGTATCTACCGCCGCTGTGCGGAACTGCTCATCGGAAAGGAGCATATTACGATGCTGGGAGTGAATATCAATCAATCTGTATCCCAACTCCTTGAGCAGGCTTAGTTGCATGGGCAAATCATTGACAAACGAACGACTCTTACCCGATGGCAGGATCATACGTCTGATGACACATTGCTCCTCATAATCCAGATCATTCTCCTCAAAGAACGATTCCAAATCGTATCCGCTCAGATCGAACTCGCCCTCGATGATACAACTGCGTGACTCATCGTGGATCGTTCCACTCTCGTTCTTATTACCCAACAAGAGTCCCAACGCCCCCAGCAAGATAGATTTACCAGCTCCCGTTTCACCCGTAATGATATTGAGGTGCTTATCGAGCTCCATATCCAATCTATCGATCAACGCATAATTCTCAACTCTGAGACGACACAACATAGGCTACAAAAAACTCTCTATCTTATCTACAATACGTTCTGCCACATCCGCCTTGCTCATCAATGGCAAATCCACCTTCTCATGGCTATCTATCAGCGAAACGATATTGGTATCGCCACGAAAACCTGCACCCTCTTTTCTGAGTGAGTTCATAACGATGAAATCCAGATTCTTTTTCGCCAACTTACCTGTGGCATTCTGTTCCTCATTCTCGGTCTCCATAGCAAAGCCAACCAGCACCTGACCTTCGCGTTTATGCTGTCCCAGATGGGCTGCAATATCTCGGGTACGCTTAAGCGCGATTGACATATCATCATCGTTCTTTTTTATCTTATCTTGGGCAACCACCTGAGGTGTATAATCCGCCACAGCGGCACACATAACCGCGCCATCCATCTTTGAAAAACGCTCCACACACGCCTCAAACATCTCCTCTGCCGAAAGGACATCTACACACTCCACGCCTTGAGGCTTCTCCAACGCGGTACGTCCGCTGACCAGCACCACCTCTGCGCCACGCTTTGCCAACGATTCGGCTACGGCATAGCCCATCTTACCCGATGAGTGATTCGAGATGAATCTCACGGGATCTATTGGTTCTATGGTCGCGCCTGCCGTTACCAGAAAACGCTTACCCTCTAAACTCTTTTTTTTTTGGTGATTTGTGGTTTCCGATGCAAAGATAGCCTCCACTGCCTCAACAATATCCTGAGGCTCTGCCATGCGTCCTTTGCCGATCAATCCGCTCGCCAAGAAACCCGACCCAGGCTCGATGATATGCACACCATCCTGCTTGAGCTGCTCCATGTTGCGTTGTGTTGCAACGTGTGCGTACATATCCAGATCCATCGCTGGAGCTACCGCCACAGGGCAACGCGCCGAGAGATAGGTCGTTAGCAAAAGATTATCGGCTACGCCTGCAGCCATCTTTGCCATGGTGTTTGCCGAAGCAGGGGCTATAAGATACAGATCTGCCCACTCGCCCAACTTGACGTGAGAATTCCACTCTCCATTCTCTGGATTAAAGAAATCCACCAAGATAGGATTCTTCGATACGGTCGCCATCGTCAATGGCGTGATGAACTGCTTAGCCAGATTGGTCATAACGACTTTAACCTCGGCTCCTGCACTCACCAATAAACGGCAAAGCACAGCCGACTTATAAGCGGCTATGCTACCCGTAACTCCTAAAATAATATGTTTGCCCTTCAACATACTTTCCATTAAATATGAAGGCTCAGCCTTAGCCTACTCTTCTCGAGGTGTCGAGCATACTGCTCCAAGCCCTTTCTTTAGACAATGCTCGCAGTTGCTCCTTTTTCTCCCCCCCCCTCGAAATACAGATTAACTACTCGCCCTTGCGGTAGTACACCTCATCATCGAGGAACTCCTCGGTAGCGATGATAACAGGCTTTGGAAGACGCTCGTAGTAGCGTGAGATCTCGATCTGCTCACGGTTCTCGAAAGTCTCCTCCATAGTGTCGGTTGGTGATGAGAAATCAGCCAACTTACGGTTAAGCTCCGACTTAAGCTCAGATGAAATCTGATTTGCACGGCGAGCTATAATGTTGATGCTCTCATAGATGTTACCTGTATCCTTATCCAAATCGACAAGTTTACGAGTCACTGTGTTGTTGGGAATGTTCTTCTTGATCTCCATCTTACTATATATTTATCTTACTTGCACTTAATTACTCCTCTTGCTTATTCTTCTCGATATAGAGCTTAGCCTCTTCGGCGCACTTCTCTAAATCCTCCTTATACTTCGACTCAGGATACTCCATGACAAATGAGTAATATGAGTCGAGCATCGACATATATCGCTCAAGCTGCTTCTCCTCCACTGAGTTGGCAGCCAGCTTATATCCCGACATTACGATATAATACATCACATCCTCGCGGCGATGAGAGTCTGGATGCTTCGACAAAGCATTACGGAAGGCGATGATAGCCGAATTATAACGCTCTATCTTATAATAGGTGTAAGCATTCAGATATGCCTTCTCGCAAAGACGCCATCTCAAATCATTCGCCATATCCTGAAACAGCACAAACTGCTCACTATCGGGATAGTGTGACATAAACTCCGAGATAGCGATAATAGCGTTGGTCGTAAGCGACTGATCGCGCTCAGGATCAGGACACATATCATACAGACAGATGGCATACATAGCCTCCGCCTGCTCCAAGAAAGCACTGCGGTTGAACGTACGGCGGAACTCATCGAAAAGCTCCGATGCTGTCGCATAGTCGTGATCCTTAAAATAACATCTTGCTCGATAAAAAGCTACCGTATCCTCTTTTGTAGTACCTTTATAGTATCCTTCGCAATTCTCAAACAGAGCCAATGCCTTAGTCCACTTGCCAGCCTCGTAATAGACTATACCTCGATCGAAGATTAAGTCATAATCTCCCGTACTGATCACCTTCTGGACGCTCGAACATCCAGAGAAGACAGCTAACAAGAAAGCAAAAGCTACAATAAATGATAATTTTTGTTTCATATTGACCATATTACTGCTCCATCGCAGGGTATTAATCGTGCAAAATTACACATATTTTTTTATTTTTAACGACTATACCGCTAATTTATTATAAAATATGATACAAATTTACATATTATACACTGCTTAAGCTACTCACGGCAAACAAAAAACGGCTACCGCGAACTTGCGCGATAGCCGAATAATAGATATCTCCTCTTACAGAGAATTATCTCACATCGTTCCAATCATCTGTGCGGAATGGAACAACAGGGATATTATACATATTCTTCAGATTTGGAGTAGCCTTCATATAGTTACGGAAAGCGTAACGTACGGCAACAGGCTCCTTTACCTGAGCTGACCAAACCGATACGCGGTCATTGGCAACGGTGCGTGCCTCGGCTGGATAGAACTTCTTGTCGGCACCTGCAATCTCGAAGCCTGCAACAGGCTGATCATACCAAGGATAAAGACCCATACCCGCATCCTTGAACCAGATAGTCACTTTACCATCCTTGATCTCGTGCTTAGCATACTGAGGAGCCTTATGCTCGAAACCACCATGACCATAGGTCTCGACCAATGCCAAAGCTGCCAGACGCTGACCTACCTCCAACTTCTGAGCTGGGTGGATACAAGTCTCCATACCAGCATCTGTTGTTGCCGCCATACCTGAATTAGGAATCAACGACAGAGAACGCACCTGAGTCTCCACAAAACGAGGATAAGAGATAGCGTTTGAATCACCGTAAGAGTATGGCGCGATCATCACAAAATAGAAAGGCATCTTATTCTCCTTGTCGCCCCAATCCTCGCGCCACTGCTTAACCATGCGAGCCTGCAACTTATCGTATGTATCCACATCAGCTAAGTTTGAGCATCCCTGATACCACAAGAATCCCTTGGCATTGAACTGGCAGATAGGAGCCAACATAGCGCAGTATAGCTCAGTAGGCTTAATGCTGTGCTTTTTCTGAGCTGCCTCATATCCATCCTCAGCCAACACATCAATCAAAGCCTGCTTAGGCATCCATGACTCGATACGAGTACCACCCCAATTCGATGTGACGATACCGATAGGGAAATCTACGTTATCAATAATGTTGCGCGCAAAGAAGTATGTAGTAGCCGACATATCTGCTGTAGCCTTAGGCGAAGCACATTGCCACTCGCCGCCCTTGCAATCCCACTCATCCTTCTCGAACGAACGGTTACGAGTTACGGTAAACATACGGATCTTATCCTTAAACTTACCGCTTTCGATGATATACTCCAAAGACTTCTCCACGGGCTGACGACCAAAGCCCTTCATAGGCATCTCCATGTTACTCTGACCCGATGACACCCACACATCGCCGATTAGGATATTCTCTAATTTAATAACATCGCCATCGCTGATGGTGATTGTCTGAGGATCAAACGAGCCCTTTGGTGTAGCAACCTTGACTGCCCAATGACCATCCTTATCGGCAACAGCCTGAGCCTTCTGCTTGCTCCATGACACTGTGACAGTCACCTTCTTACCAGCATCTGCCATACCCCAGATATTAACATCAGTCTGCTGCTGAATCACCATATTGCTACCCAAAATTTTAGGCAAAACAACTTTTGCCGATGCACCATAGGCAAAGCACATTGCGGCAACTAATAATAGAAGTTTTTTCATCTTAATTAAAATTTATCAGGTTATTTTATATCGTTCCATCTATCTGTCCTAAACGGTATGGCAGGCAATCCATACATACTCTTCAGATTACCCCCATCGGGCACATTATGAAAACAATAACGTACCGCCACAGGCTCCTTGACCTGATCACTCCAAACGGTAACCACGCCGCCCTTTATCGTTGCCTGAGCCTCATGGAATACTCGATCCCCGCCAGCGATTCTGAATCCTGTCACCTGAGTGCCATATCTTGGTACAAGACCTTCGGGAGCGTTCTTCATCTTAACCTCAATCTTGCCATCCTTGACCACATGTGATTCATACATTGGAGCATTAGGCTCATAGCCTTTGAAGCCATAGGTCTGCGCCAGAGCCAAAGCAGCCAAGCGTTGTCCCACCTCGAACTTTTTGGCAGGATGAATACATGTCGCCTCACCAAGATCGGTAGTAGAAGCCATGCCGCTATTGGGAATAATGCTTAATGCACGTTGCTGACACTCGATAAACAGAGGCAAAGTGGTATCCTTAAACGTATTACAATAGTAGAACGGAGCAATCATCACATAATAGAAAGGCATCTCACTCTCCTTATCGCCCCAATCCTCGCGCCATTGCTCCACCATGCGCTTGAGCATTATATCATAATGGTCTATGTCGCCCAGATAATCCAAACTCTGATAACCAAGATTTGCTTCACCCTGATACCATATAAAACCTCGCGCCTTAAACCTTTTAATAGGAGCAATCATGCCACAATAGAGATCTGTAGGCTTAATATAATGTAACGTATGCTTGTGCTCGATCTGCTCTTTTGTCAGAATATCCTCCAGCGCCTTCATCGGCATCCACGACTCCACGCGAGAACCGCCCCAATCGGCGGTTATGATACCTATCGGATATGGCATCTGCTCGGCGAGATTGTAGGCAAAGAAATATGCCGTAGCCGAGGTCGAAGCCACACTCTCGGAAGATGCCTGCTGCCACTCTCCGCCAACGCAATCCCACAGTTCCTGCTGATAGGAGCGATGATTCATCACATCAAACATACGGATGTGGTCTGCCATCTTACCCGCCTGAAGAATATAATCGAGCGAATTCTCCACAGGCTGACTATCAAAACCGCGGACCGTCATCTCCATATTACTCTGACCTGCACACACCCAAACATCTCCTACCATCACATTCTCCAATCGCACCTGCTCGCCATCTGAGAACGTAATCGTATGTTTATCAAAAGATCCTTTGGGGGTCTGCACCTTCACTGACCAATCACCATTGGAGTCGGCTTGTGTCTTGATTTTAGACTTCATCCACGATAGCTCCACCGTAACTCGCTTCATAGCCTCCGCCTTACCCCAGAGTTCAATCTCAGTACTCTGTTGCAGAACCATATTACTGCCCAGCACTTTTGGCAAAACAACCTTTGCCGTAGCCGAACAGCAGACTCCAATCGCCAGAAGTAATAATATCAGTCGTTTCATCCGATGTATTAATCCTCTTTATCGTAAAACAAGGCAACCGAATGCCCCTGCGGGCAATCGGTTACCATAAAAACTCTTTTCTAAGAGATATTAGATCTCCAACTTACGTGCGCCATCAGAGATAACAACGTCATAGATCTTAGGCTCATGACCATAAGCTGCAGCGAACTTCTCCTTAGCTGTTGCGATGAAGTTGTCATACAAATCAGCCTTAACCATGTTGATTGTGCAACCACCGAAGCCACCGCCCATGATACGAGAACCTGTTACGCCACACTCCTTAGCAACTGTTGCCAACAAGTCGAGCTCCTCACAGCTAACCTCATAATCCTTAGACATACCCCAGTGAGTCTCATACATACGCTCACCAACAGTCTCCAAGTCGCCAGCCTCCAGAGCAGCACATACGTCAAGCACACGCTTCTCCTCGCCGATAACGTAGCGAGCACGCATATAATCCTCAGCTGTAATCTGACCCTTGATAGCATCCAACTGCTCCATTGTAGCACCACGCAAAGTCTCCTGACCAAGCTTAGCAGCAACGCGCTCACAAGACTCACGGCGTTTGTTGTATGGAGAACCTACCAACTCGTGCTTAACAACAGAATCAACCAATACCAAACGGTAGCCATACTTCTCAGGATCGAATGGGAAGTACTCGAACTCAGAAGAGAGGCAGTCCAAACGCATCAAGTTACCCTTCTTACCGTGTACTGAAGCGAACTGGTCCATAATACCGCACTTAACACCGCAGTAGTTGTGCTCTGTTGACTGACCGATGCGAGCCAACTCAAACTTACCAATCTTATCACCGTTGTAGATATGGTTCAACGCAAAAGCGAATGTTGACTCCAAAGCAGCCGATGATGAAAGACCTGCTCCGAGAGGCACATCACCTCCAAATGCTGTATCGAAACCCTCTACCTTGAAACCGCGCTTCTGAATCTCGCGAGCAACACCGAAGATGTAGCATGCCCAAGACTGCTCTGGCTTATCCTCCTCGTTCAAACCGAAGATAGCATACTCCTTCAAATCTACTGAATATGCGCGGATCTTATCTGTACCGTTAGGCTTAATCTCAGCTACCAAGCCCTTGTCGATAGCACCTGGGAATACGAAACCGCCATTGTAGTCTGTATGCTCACCGATAAGGTTGATGCGACCTGGAGAAGTATAAAGTTCACCTGTTGTGCCAAACTTCTCTGCAAATTTCTCTCTGATCAATTGAATGTCCATAGTTTTAAAATTGTTTAGTTAGTTATTATTAGATTGATAGAATTTTCTATTAAAGCTTTACATTAATTACCTTGCCCTGCTTTACGTTAAAGGTCTGGGTCTTACCTCCCTGCTCCTTCACTACTACCTGCAATTTTCCGCCAACGCGCTTTACGTCAACATCAAAGTTACCACCAAAGGCACGCACATTCTTAAGCGAAGCATACTCCCAATCTGTAGGGATCTCTGGCTTAAGCTCAAACGAGCGCATTCCTGTTGGGCGGATACCAAACATACCCTCTGTGATGATACGGCAATAGAGTCCACTCTCTGCAGAGAGGTGACGCTGGCTACCCTCTGGCCATGCCTCGATAGGATATGGCACGTGATCACCCAACAAACGGCGATTAGAGTAATATGAAAGTTCCTCAGTCATGAAATCAGGGAAACCAGCGGCATATCCACCACGGAAAGCATAGAGAGTCGAGCGATCCCAGAAAGTCTCGCTATTCTGAGCTGTCAACAAACCATCCTTAGTGTAGAGATCTGACTTAAACATAGCGTTTACGGTCTCCTCAGCGCGGTCATAGATTCCTACACACAAAGGCATACAGATCCATGCGCGAAGAATATCATTACCCTCATAGTAACGATATGTCTCATAACCCTTTACGTTTGCTCCGAAGTACGACTCGATGGCTGCATGCATAGCCTTAGCACGCTTCATCAAATCGGCATATACCTTGCTCGACATACCCAACTCGCGACTAAGATATGCCGATGAAATCAACGCATCGTAATAGAGAGTTGAGGTACAAAGATTGGCTGGACCCGATGGGAAACGACCCTCCAACTCATCACGATCAGACTTCACTACACCATGCTCATTCATTTGGCGGCGACTATACTCCAAACACCACTCGATAAGTGGCCACAACTGCTTAGCCTCGTCCTTATCGGCACGTGTCAAAGCATAACGAGAAGCTCCATAAGCGATCATGGCTGCGTCACCGCGGTCACCTGCACCATTCCAGATATCATCACCCTCGGCAATGATAGAGCTTGGGATAGGCTTCCACTCATCATTCATAAAGCGAGCGAAGTGCATATATGAGTTCAAGGCAGACTCATTACCCACCGCATAACCTGTGAATGGGAAGAATGGGTTTACATACTCTGCCTGATCGTTTGCCCAGATAGCAGCATAATAGCTCTCGCCACCTGGAGCGTGCATATAACCGCCCTTTGTCTTACAGATAGACTCCGAAGCACGAATCTTAGCAAAGCGGAACTCGGTATCTATCACATCGTCTGGAGTATCCAACACCAGATTCTCATCCATGTGGTCAATGAATGCCTTACGCTCAGCCAATGCAGCCTTCACGTCAACTGCCGCAAACTTCTCATCCTTCAGACCAGCCTGAATAACCAGATCGAACTCGATCTGATCGCCTGGCTTGAGCTTATAGACACCAGCACCCTCTACATGAGTAGATACTTTATATGAGCCCTTGACGCCCTTCTCTGGATCTGTCAGGAATGACTGCTGAAGATCTGGCACCTGCAACGCCATATCCACAGTACCGCTATTGCGCACAACATAATGCTCACACATCATAGGACGCTCCATGGTTGGGAAGATTGTACGAGTGATCTCCAAGCCATAGTTACCGCCCTTATGATCCTCCACCACTGTCATCGCGCCATTGAGTTCGACATAGCGGGTAGTGAACTTCAGATTGTTATTGTTGTTGATTCTGAGTTGTGCTACAACATCCAGCTTCTGGCGAAGCATCAAGCTGGCGTGGGTATTATTTGGAATACGGCGCAACATTGGAAACACGAGCGAGCGATCCAACACAAACTTGGCATTCTCGTCAACACCCCAATAGAGTACCGTAGCCATCATCTTACCACTCATCTCGACATGATCGTTGTGAGGGTAGTTACCCTGCTTGACCTCCATACGGATAGTCTTTCCATCAGGCTGGATCGACCAACGATTCTGAGCCGAAGCGGTGAAGCCCATCAATGCCACAAGGGCAATCAATATAATTTTTTTCATTCTTTAGGTTGTTTACTTAGTATAGAACTTATAGATACATACGTGGTTGTATGTCTCGCCTGGGTTCAGCACAGTCGAAGGGAAACCATCGTGGTTAATAGCATCTGGATGCTTCTGAGTCTCCAACGCTACCGACTCGCGGAACTTCAAAGGCTTACCATACTTACCGTTGTATGTGCCATCGAAGAAGTTACCGCTATAGAACTGAATAGCCACCTGATCTGTAGCAACATCCATAGCACGACCCGATGTTGGCTCATAAAGTGTACAGATGTTGAGCACCTGACCATCATCCTCGCGCTCCAAAACCCAATTCAAGTCGTAACCCTTACCATTCTTGAGTTGTTCGTGATCTGCCTCGATACGCTCGCCGATAGTGTGTGGCTTACGGAAATCAAATGGAGTACCCTCCACAGGGATAATCTCGCCTGTTGGGATCAAATCCACATCGGTAGGAGTGATGCGATCAGCCTTGATAGTAAGCTCATGATCGGTGATAGTACCACCTGCCTCACCCTTGAGGTTGAAGAATGAGTGGTGTGAAAGGTTAACCAATGTAGGAGCATCAGTCTTAGCTGCATAAGTCACTACAAACTCATTCTCAGCAGTCAACTTATATGTCATAGTGATATCCAAGTTACCTGGGAAGCCATCCATGCCATCTGGTACTCTAACCTTCATTACCATAGCATCTGGCTTAACCTCCACGACATCCCATACAAGCATATCGATACCCTTGGCACCACCATGCAACATCTGACCGTTGCTATTGCAAGTCACCTGATAATCTTTGCCATTAAGCGTAAACTTACCCTTACCGATACGATTAGCAACACGACCTACGTTGGCACCCAAGAAACGCTCGCCTGTATTGTTCACATAGCGGTCAATATTCTCATAACCCAACACGATATCTGCCATCTTACCCTCGCGATCGGGAGTCCACAACGATACTACACGACCACCGAAGTTGGTAACCTGCATTGTAATAGTACCATTTGTCAAGGTATAAAGATCAACCTTCTTACCATCTACCGTAGTCTGGAAGTTCTCAGCCTTCATCAACTGCAAACCACCCTCCTCGCATTTATTGCCACAGCAACCAACCATCATTACAGCTGCTGCCAATACTCCAAAAAACTTTCTCATAACACTTCATTTTATAATTTTCCTTACTACTCACTTTTATTTGCCCTCTGGCAATGGCATCTGGAAGATCTTGCGTACGCGTTCCATGTCGTACTTGCTACCACGATCGAAATAGTAGATACCATTCTGCTCCTGCATAACGTCTGTAAGCTGAGTATAGCAGTATCCCCACATCTTGTCGCTCATGTCGATCAAAACCTTCACCTGAGCCTCCAAACGCTTGTAGAAATCCTCCTTGGTCTGAGCAGCATCGCCATAACCCCAAGCACCATCCTTGGCAGGGTTAGCCTCCATACACTTGATACCACCAAACTCATCCAAGATATAAGGGATATCGCCCTCATACTTAGGGAATGTAAATGGAGAGTTCAAAATACCACGATTGAAACCGATGTTGCCGCGCACGCGTGACTGCACATCTGGAGCGCGAACGAACATATCGCCATTGTTGAAGATAATCTCCTTCAGACGCTCTGGGTTCTGCTCATAGTGATGCTCAGTCCAGATATCTGTCAAAGTCTGCACACCACCACTCACGGTATTGATTGGGCGTGAAGGATCCAACTGCTTGGTAATAGTATAGATATCAGCCTGGAAACGTGGGAACTGAGTCTCATCTGGCCAGAACTGCTCATTGAATGGAGTCCATGTTACGATAGATGGGTGATTCATATCACGCACCACTACGTTACGCCACTCTGCGATAAAGTTACGAGCCGACTCCACATGGTTAGCATCGAAGCCCCAGCTTGGAGCCTCACCCCAAGTCAAATAACCCAACTTGTCTGCCCAATAGTGGAAACGCTCCTCAAATACCTTCTGGTGCAGACGTGCGCCATTGAAACCTGCAGCCATCGAAAGCTCGATATCCTTCTTCAACGCAGCATCGCTTGGAGCAGTCCAGATACCGTCTGGATAGAAGCCCTGATCCAATACCAAACGCTGATAATATGGCTCGTTGTTCAAATAGATCTTGTTACCCTCGGTATGGATCTTACGCATACCGAAATATGACTTAACATGATCGATAACCTCGCCCTCGCGATTCTTCAACACAAACTCTACATCGTAGAGGAATGGAGACTCTGGAGACCAAAGTTTAGCCTTCTTGATTGGCAATGTAGTGATAGAGCCCGAAGCAACAGCTGCAGTCTCTGTAGCAACCACCTTCTTACCATCCAACACATTAATTGTCAAAGTATTGCCAGCAGCATTACGATACATAGTAAACTCCATAGCCACCTGACTGCGATCTACATCAGGAGTGATCTTCACACGCTTCAAAGCTGTAGGAGCCACTGCCTCCATCCACACTGTCTGCCAGATACCTGTAGTACGAGTGTACATACACTCAAAAGGATCGTGACGCAAAGACTGCTTACCTGCACCCTGACGTCCTCCACGCAAATCGCTCTGCGCACTTACCACCAATGAGTGCTTCTTACCAGCCTCTACAAACTTAGTGATATCTACCGAGAATGAATCCGAGCCACCAAAATGACGATCTACGAACTTACCATCGATATATACCTCAGACTCATAATATACCGCACCGAAGTTCAAAACCACATCCTTGCCACTCCACTCGGCAGGAATCTCGATCTGACGCTGATACCAGATACAGGAGATAAACTCCTTATGCTCAACGCCTGAGAGTTTACTCTCTGGTGCAAATGGCACGATGATCTTAGAATCAAAGCCCTCGCTCTTCATCAAGCCACGCTCCCAACCTGTCTTAACCAAGTCTAAAGTATAAGTCCACTCACCATTGAGATTAACCCAAGCCTCACGCTCAAACTGAGGACGAGGATACTCTGCTCGTGGCAACTGTGCAAACGCTGCGAAAGAGAAAACTGCAGCAACAAATAGTAATAAAACCTTTTTCATCTTCTTTATAATTTAATTTTCTTTACGCCCTATTTTTACCACACAAACCTGCCGTAGCTCACGCTCCGACAGGTTGTGCAGAATCTCTTTACTGGTCGTATCCCTGAGCCTTCATCTGGAAGATCTCGCGGATACGCTTCATATCAAACTTATTCTCGCGGTTGTAGTAATAAACTCCGTTCTGCTCCTGCTCCACATCTGTGAGCTGAGTATAGCAGAATCCGCATATTTTATCCGAATGATCGGTAATAGCCTTCACCTGAGATTCCAAACGCTTGTAGAAATCCTCCTTGGTCTTGGCAGCATCACCATAGCCCCATGAGCCACCACCAGGAGTAGTCTCGGCACACTTGATACCGCCGAACTCATCGATGATATAAGGCACCTTTCCGTCATATACGAGAAAACGCATAGCTCGTGGCGCATTCTCAGCCTTTGGACCTTGTGGCTGATAGAACTTTTCGCCATCGAAGAGCTGCTTATGTAACTTCGCACCATCCTGCTGATAGCTGTGGGTAGTACAGAAATCTGATGGGGCATACAAACCACCGCTGATAGTATTCACAGGACGTGATGGATCCAACTGACGTGTCAGGTTGTAAACATCTGTGTAGAAACGACCTGCCTCATTGCCTGGAGTTGACCACTCCTCGTTGAATGGAGTCCAAACCAAAAGAGCTGGGTGGTTACGGTCACGCACCATGATATTGGTCCATTCTGAGATGAAATTACGGGCTGCAGTAACAGAAGCTGCACTCTTACCCCATGAAGCCATCTCGCCCCATACGATATAACCGAGCTTATCTGCCCAATAGTAGAAACGCTCCTCGAATACCTTCTGGTGCAGACGTGCGCCGTTGAATCCTGCCGCCTTAGACATCAAGATATCGTTCTTCAACGCCTCATCGCTTGGAGCTGTCCAAACGCCATCAGGATAGAAGCCCTGATCCAATACCAGACGCTGATAATATGGCTTGTTGTTCAACAAAATTTTATTGCCCTCGATATGGATCTTACGCATACCAACATACGCATCCACCTTATCCAGCACCTTACCGTCAGCCGATAATACCTCATACTCCACGTCATAGAGGAATGGCGACTCTGGAGACCAGAGCTTAGCCTTCTTGATAGGTACTACTACTGGTAAACCCTGCGCAGCAGCAACCTCCACCTTCGAAACGAGCTTCTCGCCGTCCTTAACCGAAACAACAAACTTGTTACCTGCCATGTAGTTATAGAATGTAGGAGTAACAACCACCTGGCTCTGATCGATATCTGTCAAGACATGAACTCTCTCCAACGCACATGCATCTACAGCCTCCATCCATACGGTCTGCCAGATACCTGTAGTACGAGTATAGAAACAACCATGTGAGTTGTAGATAGAAGATTGCTTACCAGCTGGCTGTTGACCCGAACGAACATCGCTCTCGGCATGCACCACCAACGAGTGCTCCTTACCATCGGCTACAAACTCAGTGATATCAAATGAGAAAGAGTCTGAGCCACCATAGTGACGACCTACAAACTTGCCGTCAATATAATACTCCGAAGTATAATATACTGCGCCGAAGTTAAGCTTGATGTTCTTTCCACTCCACTCTGCTGGGATCTGGATATTGCGCTGATACCATACGCTGTTGATGAAATCGGTATGACCGATACCTGAGAGCTTACTCTCTGGAGCAAATGGCACGGTGATCTTACCTTCGAAACCCTTGCTGTTATAGAAATCGCGATTCTGACCCGACTTCGACAGATCAAGTGTAAAACTCCACTCACCATTAAGGTTAACCCATGCCTCACGCTCAAACTGAGGACGAGGATACTCAGCACGAGGCTGCGCATACGATGCAACACAGAAAAGGAGTGCTACAAGAAACATGATTTTAGATTTCATAAAATATTTTATAATTGTTTAGGTTTATATTCTTACAAAAGTAAGAATTTTTCGAGAAACAACAAAAACAAATATGCCTAAAAGTTCCCTAAAACAATGCTATTTTGAGAATCTTACATAACATCCGCAATTCATATGGCTTACAACGACTTGCGCAGTGCAGAAAAATGGTTAGAATTTGGGCTTACACCCTCATTTGAATCCCCAAAAATTAAGATATGAAGAAGAGGCAAGAATACGCCACGTAATCAGCAAGACTCCCTAACGGACTAAAAAAATCAAACTCCTTAGCAACCTAATTCTGCAACGACCTCGGAGCCGCAGGCGACAAAAGCCCCTGCCTGAGGCGGGGGTTGGGGGTGGGTAAGATTTACAAACTTGCCCACAGGGCAAGAATACGCCACGCAATCAGCAAGACTCCCTAACAGACTAAAAAATCAAACTCCCTCGCAACCTAATTCAGCAACGACTTCGGAGCCGCAGGCGACAAAAGCCCCTGCCTAAGGCGGGGGTTGGGGGTGGGTAAAACTTGCAAACTTGCCCATCGGGCAAGAACGCGCCACCAAATCAGCAAGACAACATAACGGACTACACAACCAGCCACATCAGCAAAAAAATGGTGGACGTTTCACAACGCCCACCCCTCTCAACTATTACAATTATCTTTGTCGACTAAAGATTCTTTTTACGAATAGCCTCCAGCATATCATCTGTCATTGCTGACAAATCCCACTGTGGCTTCCAGCCCCACTCCTCGCGTGCGCAACTATCATCCAAAGAGTTTGGCCAACTCTCGGCGATTCCCTGCTTTATAGGGTCGATGCGATAGGTCATCTGGAAATTCGGGATACGCTTACGGATCTCGTTATAGATGATATCTGGAGTAAAGCTCATAGATGCGATATTGAAGCTATTACGGTGACGGAGCTTGTTAGGATCAGCCTCCATCAACTCCACCATAGCACGCAACGCATCTGGCATATACATCATATCCATGTACACATCACGCACAGGACATGTAAATTTCTCACCCTTCACTGCGGCATAATAGATCTCCACAGCATAGTCAGTAGTACCACCACCAGGCAAAGTCACATTCGATATAATACCTGGGAAACGTACCGAGCGAGTATCTACACCATAACGAGTATAGTAGTAGTTAGACAACATCTCGCCCGCAACCTTACAAACGCCATACATGGTATCAGGCTGCATCACAACATCCTGAGGTGTATTATCACGAGGGAAATCACCACCGAAAGCACCGATAGAACTTGGTGTAAAGCAAGCGCAATTATACTCTCTTGCCACCTCCAACGAGTTGTTCAACGCGCCCATGTTGATATTCCACGCAAGCTGAGGATTCTTCTCACCTGTGGCAGACAACAGAGCCACGAGGTTAAAGATAGTATCAACACCATTCTTATGGACAGTATAAGCCAACTTAGTACGATCCAAAGCATCAAGCTCCACGAAAGGACCACCCTCTGCCAACTTCTCGTTATGACGCAAATCTGCTGCGATAACATTAGACGAGCCATAAATATCTCGTAAATATGTCGTTAGCTCAGAGCCAATCTGACCTCCTGCACCTACAATAAGAATTTTTTTCATAGTATCGTTTGCAATTCTGATGCAAATATAAGATTTATTTTTTGATCTGCAAACACTCGCCGACAATTATTTTCCCAAAAATTCAAATATTTGTTTAAACAGACTCAATTTCTCAAAAATTTCGTATCTTTCGAAAAATTTATTTACGGGAACCGATTTTTTAAATAATAAAATTAGACATTATGAAATACGCAATCATTTCGACCGAGAAAGGAGACATGAAGGCTGAGCTTTATGCCGATGAGACTCCTATCACAGTAGAAAATTTCATCAAGCTCAGCGAGAGCCGTTTCTATGATGGTTTGACTTTCCATCGCGTTATCCCCGACTTTGTGATTCAGGGTGGTTGCCCTATCGGCAACGGCGCAGGAGGTCCTGGCTACACAATCAAGTGCGAGACTTCGGCACCACGTCAGTATCATGATCGTGGCGTACTCTCGATGGCTCACCGTGGCAAGGATACAGGTGGCTCACAGTTCTTCATCTGCCACAATCGCCAGAACACTCAGCACTTGGACGGAGTACACACTTGCTTCGGTCAGGTTGTAGAGGGTTTGGACGTGATTGACAATATCCGCCCAGGCGATTTGATCCTTTCCATTACAATCGTGGAGGAGTAACCCAACCCATCGGGTAGAATAAAATTAGGAGAGCTATGTCAAGGCTCTCCTAATTTTTACCCTGCCAGAAACTCAACCCGAGAAGCTACGTTATACCCCTCCTCATAGAGATTAAGCAATTTACGCGTATCGCGCTCCATGCGATCCACCTCAATGGGTTTTTCAGGGCGAATCACCAGCAATTTACCCTCGCTCTCCAATCGCTCGACCAACGATATCTGCTCATTATAGAGAGAGTTACGGTGACGTATCGCCTCCTTAAGTGCAGGATATTTACGATAGAAGAATGGGGGTATGGATGTAGGTTTGTCGGGCTTTCGATAACCTTTGTTGCGAGTCAACACCACCACATTATTATCATATCCCAACTCTTTGGCTCTAAGGATGGGTATGGAATCGGCAATACCTCCATCGAGCATCGGCTCGCCATCGACATACGCTATAGGACAGACAAACGGCAGACTGCTCGAAGCCTTCACTATATCTATGATTCTCACAGGATCACGCTTCTCTTCATAATAACACGCTCGCCCCGTCAGACAACTTGTTGTCACCATCTCGTAACGCTCCTCTATCTGGGCATATCGGGCGTAATCATAGGGTATGATTTTTTCGGGAAAAGTATGAAACAGCAAATCGAAATCCATGATATTTCCTTTGGTCAGCAACTGCTTAATTCCTATATAGTGATACTTCTCCAGCAGATCTATATTGCTGAATTTACCTCTACCTCGCTGACCCGACATATATGAGAGTCCGTTACACGCACCTGCACTCACGCCAATGGTATATGGGAAACGGATACCTCGATCCATAAAATTATCCAACACACCACAGGTAAAGACACCGCGCATGCCGCCGCCCTCCAATATCAATCCCGAAGATTTATCCAATTTGGTTTTCATACTCTCGCGCTTTACATTCTGCGTATTCAACATTCAAGCCATAATACACAGCCGTGACAAAGTTAATAAAATCTTTCGAAAAGGTTTTTCTGCAATACTATTAAATATTAAAACTGAAATTATGTATCTTTGCATATTATCATTATTTTTTCATGAAAATCACGATTCTCCAACAAAATATCGCGTGGGCACAACCTGCCGAGAATCTACAGCGAGCCAACAAGGCTATCGAAGAGGCTCCGCTATCGGATCTATACATTCTCCCCGAGATGTTCTCGACAGGGTTCTGCACCAACCCAGAAGGCATAGCCGAAAAAGATTGCCTATCGCTCAGATGGATGCAGCAGAAGGCTCGGCAGATGGGTGCTGCCATAGCTGGTAGCGTTGCTACCGAAGATGGAGGCAAGTTCTACAACCGATTCTACTTCGTTTCGCCCGATGGAAATTACACCCACTACGACAAACGCCACCTTTTCACCTACGGAGGCGAGCATCTGCACTATCAGGCAGGCGCAGAGCGCGTGGTGGTAGAGTATATGGGTGTAAGAATACTTTTGGCTGTGTGTTATGATCTGCGTTTTCCCATTTGGTCACGCAATCGCAAGGATTACGACATGGCTATCTATGTTGCCAATTGGCCTACACCTCGCATCGGGGCATGGCAGACCCTGCTCCACGCCAGAGCCATCGAGAATCAATGCTATGTAGCAGGTGTGAATCGTGTGGGAAGCGACCCTTATTGTCAATACTCAGGTCATAGCGCGATTATCGACCCTTATGGCAAGAGCATGGTCGAGTGTAGCCCAGATCAGGAGTGTTGCCTTACTGCCGAGATCGACATAAAGGCTTTGGAGGCATTTCGCCAAAAATTCCCTGTGCTTGACGATGCCGATAATTTTGTATTAACTCCAGCCGAAAACGAATAATAATTCATATAAAATTGCCTTATGAAACACTATATTTTTATTTTACTTGCCATTTGTCTGGCATTTGCGTCCAACGCCAACGCACAAGCAGGCGTAAACAAGATAAAGATACGCAGCTACTCCTCGGAGCAATTCTCCAAGCAGATCCGCAACCCCAAGATCATCGTTGTCGATGTGCGCACCGCCAAGGAGTATAACGAAGGACACATCGCAGAAGCTGACCTCAACATTGACGTGCTGAAATCAAATTTCGCCTACCACGCCCATCGTGAGCTACCCCGCAACCGCACCATCGCTCTCTATTGCAAGGGAGGCGTACGCAGCAAACGTGCCGCCAAGATTCTTATGGAATACGGATACAAGGTATTCGACTTGGACAAAGGGTATGACGATTGGGTTAAGGCTGGCATGCCAACCGAAAAAACCACGAAATAGGAGATGATCCATACGGCAAAGTATCACTCTGCGTTAGGCGCAATTACCATCGCAGCCAAAGATGGTCGGCTGAGAGGGTTATGGTTTGACGGGCAGAAACATTTTGGCTCAACGCTCAACGAGCCATACCAAAATACCGAAGATGACCCCATAATCGCACTCACAAAGCAGTGGTTAGAGAGATATTTTTCGGGTATAATCCCCGACTTCACACCTCCGTTGGAATTATGTGGCAGTGAGTTTCAGCTCCGCGTATGGCATCAACTTCTCACCATACCCTATGGCGAGACTTTGAGCTATGGGCAAATTGCACGGCGCATCAGTCCCACCATGTCGGCACAAGCTGTGGGTAATGCCGTAGGTCGCAATCCGATAAGTATCATTATCCCCTGCCATAGAGTCATATCTTCCGAAGGAACAATGACAGGCTATGCGGGAGGTTTGGAGCGAAAAATAGAGCTACTCAAGATTGAACGACAAAGAAAAAAGAGATAAATATCTCTTCTAACGATAAGTTATTCGGATTTCTTCATATATTTGTACTCTGGAAAGAAGGAGTATTAAATAAAACTATACATAACATGAAAACTGATATCGAAATCGCTCATGAAACTGAGCTTGAGCGCATCGACAATGTCGCAGCCAAGATAGGTATTGCTGCCGATGATTTGGAGCATTATGGCAAATACATCGCCAAGCTCCCACTCAACCTGATCACCGAGCCAAAAGGCAAACTCATTCTCGTTACTGCCATTACCGCCACAAAGGCTGGTATCGGCAAGACTACTGTTTCGATTGGACTTGCTTTGGGACTCAACAAAATTGGCAAACGTGCTGTAGTAGCTTTGCGTGAGCCTTCATTGGGACCATGCTTCGGCATGAAGGGTGGTGCTGCAGGAGGTGGCTATGCACAGGTATTGCCTATGGAGAAGATCAACCTCCACTTTACGGGCGATTTCCACGCCATCACATCGGCTCACAACATGATCTCGGCTCTTTTGGACAACTACCTCTACCAGCACGAAAAGGAGGGATTCGGTCTGAAGGAGATCCTCTGGCGCAGAGTCCTTGATGTAAATGATCGCTCATTGCGTTCCATTGTCACAGGCTTAGGTCCTGCCACAAACGGCATCACTCAGCAGGCTGGTTTCGACATCACACCGGCTTCGGAGTTAATGGCGATTTTGTGTTTGGCATCGGATGAAGCAGACCTTAGACGCCGTATCGAGAATATACTTTTGGGTTACACCTACGAAGGCAAGCCATTTACAGTCAAGGATATGGGCGTAGCTGGCGCAATCATGGTACTTTTGAAGGATGCCATCCAGCCAAACTTGGTACAGACCACCGAGAACACACCGGCCATTATTCATGGAGGTCCTTTTGCCAACATCACTCACGGCTGCAACTCTCAGATTGCCACCAAGATGGCTCTTGCGCATAGCGACTACACCATCACCGAGGCGGGCTTCGGTGCTGATCTGGGCGCAGAGAAGTTTTATAATATTCTCTGCCGTAAGAGTGGCTTAAGACCAGACCTTACTGTGATCGTAGCTACAGCTCAGGGGTTGAAGATGCACGGTGGTGTTGCTCTCGACCAAATCAAGGAGCCCAATATAGAGGGCTTGCGCACAGGTCTTGCTAATCTGGATCGCCATGTGCAGAATCTGCGTTCATTCGGTCAGAGCGTAGTGGTGGTATTCAATCGCTTCGCTACAGACACAGACGAGGAGATGGCACTCCTGAAGCAGCATTGCGAGGAGGATCTGAAGGCTCCATTCGTGATCAACAACGCCTTTGCCGAGGGTGGCGCAGGTGCTGTCGAGATGGCTGAATTGGTTGTCGAGACTATCGAGAAGAATCCAAGCAAGGATCTGCAGTTCACATATTCGGATGAAGATTCATTACAGACCAAGATCGAGAAGGTAGCCAAGAATATCTATGGCGCAGCTTCGGTAACTTTTGCCAAGCCAGCCCTCAACCGTATCAAGTTGGCTGAGACTCACTCTATGTCACACTTCCCAGTCTGCATCGCCAAGACTCAGTTCTCATTCTCGGCAGATCAGACCAAGTATGGCGTAGCGAAGGATTTCAACCTGCTGATTAAGGATGTAGTGATTAACGCTGGATCTGAGATGATCGTAGCCATTGCAGGTGATATTCTGCGTATGCCGGGTCTTCCTAAGGTTCCTCAGGCAAACAACATTGACTATGTTAATGGCGAGATCGTAGGTCTTAGCTAAGAGATTATTTATAAAATAGGTTAAGAGATTTGCAAGCCTCGGTTTGCAGGTCTTTTTTAGTTTCAGAAGTATATGGAGCGTCTTTGGAACAGCAATTATATCAAAGTTTGGATATCAAACTTCATGATATTCTTCTCTTTTATGCTACTCACGCCACTACTGCCCATATATATGGCAGAGACTTTCCATGCCGACAAAGATCTGATTGGACTTGTGCTTTCGGGTTACACCCTGATGGCTCTGTTGATGCGACCTTTCAGCGGTTATCTGGTCGATAGTTTTCCGCGCAAAGCCGTGCTGTTGATAAGCTACGTGCTTTTCTGCGCTCTTTTTGCTGGATATATGGTTGCTGGCACGATATTGCTATTCGCCATCATCCGCACTCTACATGGCATGCCTTTCGGAGCTACTACCGTAGCCAACAGCACGGTAGCCATTGACGTATTGCCCTCCTCACGCCGTAGCGAAGGCATTGGCTACTACGGTCTGAGCAACAATATAGCTACCGCCATAGGTCCTACCATAGCCATACTCATATACGAAGCATGCCATAGCTACGAGGTATTATTCGCTCTCTCGCTTGTTATCTCGACAATAGGATTTGGGCTTTGCTGCACACTCAAGCTCCCCAAACGAACTACACAGAAACGCCCTGCCCTGTCGCTCGACAGATTTATCCTACTCAAAGGCTCATGGCTCGGCATGGCGATGTGCTGCTACTCCTTTTCATACGGAGTCTTGGCGACATATATCGCCATCTACGGCAAGCAAGAGTTGGGAATAACAAGTGGTACAGGTTACTTCTTTATGATACTATCCTGCGGATTGATACTATCGCGCTTGGTGGGTGGACGTTCACTGCGCAAAGGGCGAATCGTGGAGAACGCCTCTTTTGGAGTAGTGGTTTCGCTCTTCGGATATCTGTTGTTTGCCGCAGTACACAACCCTTGGGGATACTATGGCGCAGCACTTATTATCGGTCTGGGCAACGGACATATGTTCCCTGCTTTTCAGAATATGTTTATCAATCTTGCCCCACACCAGCAACGAGGCACAGCCAACTCCACACTGCTGGTATCTTGGGATATAGGCATGGGATTGGGTATTCTGATTGGCGGAGCGATAGCTGAATATCTGGGTTATATAGCGGCGTTCTGGGGTGCATGGATTGTGAATGTAATGGGAGTCTTACTCTTCCTGCTAATTGCCCGAAAACACTATCTGAAAAACCGATTAAGATAAACAAAACGAGGTTGTCCAACAAATTTCCTGAAGGACAACCTCTTACTTTGAAGTTGTATAAACTGCTTAGTTTTCTTAGCGGCTAACCACCTTTACTCCATTAGGAGCTTTAATTTTGGATGTGATCTTACCGTCTGCTCCTTTGCGGTGCGAAATCTCTATATCACCATATGGAGTAGGGAATCGACCCTCAACCCATTGCAAATCGCCCAAATGAGGGACAATCCTTACAACTCGACAAGCTGGCTCAACCACTTTCACACCCAAAACATGCTCGGTAAGCCACGATGTCGGACCCGAAGCCCAACCATGACAGAGACTATGGCGGAAACCCACATAGCAATATGCGCCGTAGTCGCCATGGATATCCTTCTTTCCCTCAGGCACAAGCTCATCAATAGGTGCAGCATTGGGCAACCAATCTACATTGAAATCCTCCCAGAATGATGTGGCACCCAGATCAAGCATTGCGCCCCAGAAGTCGCGTATGATCTGCATCGCTCCACTATAATTTCCAGCCTTTGCCATAGCCTGAAGCATATAATATCCATAGAAAGTAGAGAATCCTCGCGCACCCGACACCGACAAGATCTCCTTATCTGCCTTCGCTGGATCCATCAAATCTGCCAGCACCAACAAAGCCGCACCCTGCTTGGTTCCAGGCTCATGAGGTGCCTTGCCCTGCTCGAAATATTGCTTGCTCACCTTTGGAGCTGCAGCCTTCATCTTTTCGTACATCGCGCTACACTCCTTCGAGAGCTTCTCATCGCCCAAGATCTCAGCAAGCTCCGATCCAGCATCCATCGCCATCACCATCAAAGCCTGCAATCCTGCGTGGATAGCTACAGGGTTGGCATTCGAAGGCCAATCCAAAAAACGATTACCATCCAAACACTCTATGCCCTCAGCATCCACCTTGCTGAGCAACTGTCGAAGCAGAGCCGTCATATAATCCTTCTGCTGTTCAAGATAGGCTTTATCGCCTGTATAGTAGTACCAATCGCGATGAATCAACAACCACCAGATCGAATAGGAGCTAATACCACTCATCCATGCTGGCAAATCGGTTGTATCGCGAGCCAGATCCAGACTCTTAGGCACAACCTCATTGTAGCCGAATACATTGGTAATGGTTGTAACCTCAGGATGCATATCGCCGATCCAAACCAAGCGATCTCGCTTGATACCATCCCACAGATACTCCTGCATATTGAGATGTACGGTACGCGCTCCCACCTGCCATATCTTATTAAGACGCTCATCACTACAATTAAAGGCTCCACGATAAGCTATATCACGATAAATCGAAACAGCTCTTACCTCCTTTAGGTGCAGATCACGATCCGCATCCAGCATATCGATACGAACAAATCTATAACCTGAATTTCCAATCTCAGCCACGCCTAACCATGGCAACTCCAGCTCCATATCTCGCATTGCGTGGTCGTTGGTAGCACCCTTATCGCCCACTTCGCTCATTGCCTCACTTACCGACTCGCCGAAACGCACTCTTACCTTGATCGGAGTATGATCACCCGGCATACCTGTAACAATCTGCAATCCGCCATGCAACTCCTCGCCAAAATCGAGCAGAATGCTTGGAAGACTATCCTTTGTGCTTATCATGCGACAGATATATTTGTTGGTCAGGTCGGTCTGACCTGTACCCTCGCGCAAAAGATGCTGCGAACCGCTGATTCGCTCGGCATGGTTCATCCACACGATACGTTTGGGCGAGAGATATTCTCTTACGCGCGAATCACGCTGCTGAGCCCACAGAGAAGCCACCGAGAAGATCATCACCGCCAAAAATGCAAAAAGACGTTTGATTGTAGGTTTATAAGTTTTCATAGTTTTATGGTTTTATCTTTTTAAAGTTTGGTCTTAGTTTCTCGTAATACAGATGCCGAAGAGCCATCAGCGGATGGCTAAAGATCATTCTCGGACCTGCAAATCGCATCACTTGGCGTATCTTTTCGCGATGCATCTGCTCCGAGCAATGTATCTTACATATTTTGCACGAGAGTTTATTCTCTCCCAACGGGCAACGCTCTACACGTCTTTCATAATAAGTGGCAAGTTCTTCGCACTCCTCACACAAACCATCCCTAAACTTATGATGAGCCTTGCAATAGATGCCTATCATCGTGCGCACAACCCGTTTTTCATACTCTATTCTATTCATGCAAACGCACGATTAAAGTTTTTTCCTTAAGACTTCCTAAGCCTGCGTAAAACACAAATCTAACGCACGGCTTATCTAAACTACGTTTTCGGGGAAAATATCTACCTTTATTCCGATGCAGATTCAGCCCTTTCCCATGTCAAAGGTACAAATAAATTGACATTAATCAATTATTTTTCTGCCATTACGGCTTACCCTATATAAAAAAGTCGTATTTTTGCGAAGATATTTTAATATAAATAAGCCGATATATGAAGAGTGTTGCCGAATTTCTTACATCACCTCACCCCACAGCCTTCTCATTCGAGGTTTTACCCCCACTAAGAGGTAAGGGTATCGAGCAAGTATATAAAGCCATAGACCGCTTGGTGGAGTTCTCACCAGCATATATCAACATTACGACCCATCGTACAGAAGTTGTCTATAGAGAGATCTCGGAGGGTGTTTTCCAACGCTTCAACGAGCGTACCCGCCCTGGCACAGTAGCCATTGCAGCTGCCCTGAAGGGACGTTACGGCATACCTACAGTTCCTCATGTGATATGCAGCGGATTCAGCCGCTCGGAGTTGGAAAATGAGCTGATAGACCTCTCTTATTTAGGCATCACCGACCTTCTTGTTTTACGTGGCGACAGAGCCAAAGGCGAAAACAGATTTATCCCCATGGCAGATGGTCACACCCATGCCGTAGAACTTTGCCGACAGGTGGAGGAGTTCAACCGTGGTTTGATGATCGGTGGCAAAGAGTATGAGCCATTGGCAGATGGTTTTACGTTTGGAGTGGCTGGCTACCCCGAGAAGCACGAGGAGGCAATGAACATAGAGACCGACATAGAGTATCTGAAGGCTAAAATTGACGCTGGAGCGAAATATATCGTAACGCAGATGTTCTTCGACAATCGCCACTACTTCTCTTTTGTGGAGCGTTGTCGCAAGGCTGGCATTTCGGTCCCCATTATCCCTGGACTCAAGCCTCTGACATCACTCACCCAACAGGCTCTGCTGCCAAAGACATTCCACATCGACTTGCCAATAGAGCTGAGCGAGGAGTTGCGCCGTTGCGACTCCAACGACAAGGTGAAGGCTTTAGGCGTGGAGTGGGGAATCATGCAGGCAAAAGAGCTTAAGGCGGCAGGTGTTCCGAGCATACACTTCTATTCGATGAACGCTACGGCAAGTATCGAGCAGATTGCCAAGGCTGTATATTAAACTCAAAGAGATGGCAGACATTAGAGAAATACTATCCGAGCGTATCATGGTGCTTGATGGTGCGATGGGAACGATGATTCAACGCCACGGTCTGAGCGAGGAGGATTTTCGCGCAGATCTTTTCGTCAACCACACGGTACGTCTTGAGGGCAATAACGACATACTCACTTTGACTCGCCCCGACATTATAGCTCAGATTCACCGCGAGTATCTCGAGGCGGGTGCCGACATCATCGAGACCTGCACCTTTAATGCCCAAGCCATATCTCAAGCCGATTACAAAACCACACAATATATACGCCAGATCAACCTCGCTGCGGCACGCATAGCCCGCATCGAGGCAGATCACATGAGCCTAATCACACCCGATAAACCACGTTTTGTAGCGGGATCGATAGGTCCTACTGGCAAGACCGCATCCCTGTCGCCCGACATGGATAATCCCGCCTTCAGAGCAGTGGATTTCGATACGCTCAAATCAGCCTACATCGAACAGATTGAGGCTCTTGTGGAGGGAGGCGTGGATCTACTCCTGATGGAGACTATCTTCGACACGCTCAACGTAAAGGCTGCTTTGGATGCAGCTCGTGAGGTGTTTGACAAGGTGGGCAAAAAGCTCCCCATAATGCTCTCTGCGACACTTGCCGATTCTGTAGGGCGTATGCTCGCGGGACAGCAGATAGAGGCATTTTTGAGTTCTGTATCGCATGCCGAGTTGCTCTCGGTAGGTCTGAATTGCTCGTTTGGCGCCGAAAAGATGTATCCATTCCTAAAGGAGTTATCCGACATTGCCCCCTATTATGTGAGTGCATATCCCAATGCGGGACTGCCCGACATCATGGGACGTTACGACCAAACGCCCGAAAAGATGGCTCTCCAGATTAAGCGTTTTGCAGATGAGGGCATTGTCAACATAGTTGGAGGTTGTTGTGGCTCAACACCCGACCATATACGCGCCATTGCTAAAGTGGTAAGCGAGGCAAACAATATCCGCCAACCCAAGGCAAAAGCTACAGCATGGTTGGCTGGGCTCGACCCCTTCAAAGCCAACGGAGCGTTTATCAACGTGGGCGAAAGATGCAATGTGGCAGGTAGTCGCAAATTTCTGCGCCTTATTAAGGAGAAGAGTTACGATGAGGCCCTCGCCATTGCCCGTAATCAGGTGCGTCAGGGGGCTATGATTCTCGACCTGAATATGGATGACGCCATGCTCGACACACAAAGCGAGATGTGTCATTTCCTAAACCTAATGGCTTCCGATCCCGAAGTTGCCAAAGTCCCATGGATGGTCGATTCTTCTCGTTTTGAGGTGATCGAAGCGGCATTGAAGTGCATACAAGGACGCGCCATTGTAAACTCTCTTTCGCTAAAGGAGGGTGAAACGTTATTCCTACAACGCGCCCAAAGGGTAAAGGAGTTGGGTGCAGCACTCGTTGTCATGGCTTTTGACGAAGAGGGACAAGCAACAACCTTTGCCCGCAAGGTAGAGATTTGCCAAAGGGCGTATAACCTACTTACCCAAAGGCTCAATTTCCATCCCGAAGACATAATCTTCGATCCCAATGTACTCACCATCGCCACAGGCATACGCGAACACGACCTCTACGCCAAGGATTTTATTCTCGCCACAGAGTGGATTCACCAGAATCTCGCCGAAGCCAAGGTCAGCGGCGGTATCAGCAACCTCTCGTTTGCCTTGAGGGGCAATAACTACCTCCGAGAGGCTATGCACGCAGTATTCCTCTACCACGCAATCCGCGCAGGATTGGATATGGCTATCGTAAACCCCTCAACCTCGGTTATGTATAACGACATTGCTCCAGAGCTAAGAGAGGCATTGGAGGATGTGATATTTGCACGCCGAGAGGATTCTACCGAGCGTCTGCTCTTCATCGCCCAAAAGTATCAACCTTCGCAAGGCGATACACCACAAGAGGTAGTGATCAATCGCCAAGAAACACCTATCGAAGAGCGACTTTGCCACGCTCTGAAGCATGGCGAGGAGGAGTATCTCAAGCAGGATATCGAAGAGGCTTTATCGCTCTACCCTTCGGCTGCAGCCATTATCGAGGGTCCACTCATGCAGGGTATGTCCGTGGTAGGAGAACTTTTCGGCGAGGGTAAGATGTTTCTGCCTCAGGTAGTCAAGAGTGCCCGCACGATGAAGCATGCGGTGAGTATTCTGCAACCATATATCGAGGATCTATCCAACCCGACTTCGGCTCACAAGATAGGCAAATATCTCTTGGCAACAGTCAAGGGCGATGTCCACGATATTGGCAAGAATATCACAGCCGTAATACTTGGATGCAACAACTTCGAGGTCATCGACTTGGGTGTTATGGTGTCGGCAGAGCGTATTGTCGAGGAGGCTATAAATCAGAATGTCGATTTCATAGGTCTAAGCGGACTTATAACCCCTTCACTCGAAGAGATGTGTCACGTTGTGGAACTGCTCAAGGCTGCGAATGTCAACATTCCTGTATTTATCGGAGGAGCAACTACTTCGGAGCTGCATACCGCACTTAAAATCGCGCCTTTGTATGATGGTGCGGTATTCCATGTAAAGGATGCTGCGCAAAACCCTATTTTGGCAATGCAACTGCTCGGCAAAGAGAGGGATAATATCATCTCCACACATAAGCAGGAGCAGGCTCTACTGAGGGCTAATTACCACGCACCACAACCCTGCCTGAAACCTTGCAGATTAAATATAGATTGGAGTCAAGAGCAGATCATCGAGCCTACATATATAGGCACTCGCACCATTGCTCCTATTACCATTGCCCAGCTTAAGCCATATATCAATTGGCGACACTTTTACAATCTCTGGAAGGTGGCTGAGACCTCTGCTGAGGCTGAAAAACTACGACAAGAGGCAGAATCGTTGCTCGATAATATGAGTAGCGAAGAATACCTTTGGGCTCGCATAGGATTCTATTCGGCATACGGTTTCGATGGTGGAATAGCTATTTTAGGCGGTAACAACTGCCCAAACTGCCCTGCACACCAGAAAACCATAATCCCTACCCCTCGCCAAAGTGCCAAGGAGGGAGCCGATTCGCTATCCCTATCGGACTTTGTAGCTGATGAAGGGTTGGGTGATCATGTCGGATTGTTTGCCATCACCATATCTTCGGCTCTCATCGCACGCATAGAGCGATTAAAAGAAGAGTGTTGCGATTACGAAGCTCTACTATTGCAGAGCCTATGCGACAGATTAGTTGAGGCAGCAAGCGAATATATGCATCTGAAGGTGCGCCGCGATTTGTGGGGATACGCCCCCGATGAGCAACTATCTGTGAAGGAGCTTTATCAGGCTCGTTATTGTGGCATAAGACCTGCTTTTGGTTACCCTTCACTCCCCGATCAGCGAAGTATCTTCACCGTAAAAGATTTGATTGGCTTCGAGCAGATTGGCATATCACTCACCGAAAATGGCGCAATGTATCCACAATCATCTGTTGCGGGAATATATATTTCAAACCGCCACGCCAAGTATTTCGTGATAGAATAGTCAATAGGATTGTTCTTTATAAAGAGCAGAACAACGGCACAAGTATCGGCACCGAGAAATCGACTACCACGCCATGCACAATCGAGACAAAGACCCACTTTTGTCCCGAATAACGTGTGATGACGGGCAAAGTCACATCCATAGTGGTCGCTCCGCCCGAACAAATGGGCGCAAGGGGCGAAAACCATCTCACCATAAATGGAGCAAAGATCAGAGTCATCATCTCGCGGAAGATGTTTGCTATCAAAGTGATAGTACCCAACTCGGCAGCAGCCTGCACACCGATAGTAGCCTCCTTTAGGGAGCTAACCAAGATAGAAGATAGCGAATAATATCCGAATCCGCTACCCACAGCCATCACCTCACTCACACTCCAGCGAGATATCAGGAACGAAACACCAAAGCACATCACCATCGTCCCGACAATGGTGGCAAGCGGCACAAGCAACACGCTGGGAGATAAGCTGCGGAGTGTTTCCTTGAGTTTGGGATCTGCGCCTATGGAGATTCCCACCTGCAACATCAGAGCATACAACAACCACATATCCAACCCACTGGAGTATATCCATTCGGGGAGCAAACCAAAGAGTGCCGCAAGAGTTCCCAGCACAAAAGCCGATATAATCATTAGACTACTTGCCATCGCCACGCCCTTTTAGTACGGTCCGAAATATGATCTTCGCTGCCACTACACTTCCGCCAACACCCGCCAAAGCAATAAGCAGGGCTTCACCACCCAGACTGCCAAGATTAGAGATCAGTTGCTCGTTGCGTCCCACCTCCGAGCCCATAACAAAGAGCAGGAGCAAGATGGTCAGCATGGTTGTCGATGCGATATATCTTACTGCGCCCCAACGGCGAAAAAGATAGCCCAAAGCCACCCCCACAAACATTATAGCGAGTATCTTAAACATAGCTAACGATTGATTTTCACCCGCAAATGTAGCGTTTCTCGACCGTAAAAACAAGTTCTATATAAAATAGGTATTCTATAAAAAATAAAAATATTCTAAAAAATTTACTACTTTGTGTTGCATAATACCAAACTATGTCATATATTTGCATTAAGAAAATACTAAGTTTTAAATAAAACTAATAGAATTATGAAAGAGACTATCAATGTAAACATCGCACAGCAAGCCTTCACGATGGACATGGATGCCTACTCTGAGTTGACCAAATATCTTGAAGATATTGGTCGCAGATTGCCCGAGACCGACACCGAGACTATGGGCGATATAGAGAGTCGCATTGCCGAGATTTTCCGCGAGAGAGTCCCATCGCCCATGATGGTGATTACCTACGGCGTGGTACAAAGCACCATGAAGCAGTTGGGCGATGCCGAAACCTTCGGCGAGGCTTCGCGCCCTCTGAACTCCGAAAAACAAAATGTAAATCCACTTGGTCTGCCACGCAAATTCGTGCGTTTGCGCTCGCCTCGCTCGGTAGCAGGTGTATGTAGCGGATTGGCTGTCTATTTCGACATAGACATCACGCTGGTAAGAATCCTCTTTATCTTGGGATTCTTCATGGGATTCTCGACTCTGTTGCTCTACTTGATCCTTTGGGTAGTGATTCCTGAAGAGAAGCCAGAAGGTTATAGATTTAACAAATAAACTCTCAATATTATGAACGAAGAAAATGTAAAAGTACAGATGCGCAAGGGCATTTTGGAGTATTGCATCCTCTCGATCCTCTCCAGAGGCGACTCCTATGCACCTCAGATCATCGCCGAGCTTAAAGAGGCTCAGATGATTATCGTGGAGGGTACGCTCTACCCTATCCTGACGCGCCAGAAGAATGCGGGTATGCTCTCATACCGCTGGGAGGAGTCACCGCAAGGACCACCCAGAAAGTATTACCGCCTAACCCCTGAGGGCGAGAAGCAACTCGCTCTGCTGGATGAAGCATGGAACGAGATGGTCGAGCAGGTAAAGATCATCCGTGGCGAAGGTAAATCACAAGAATAACCACCTCACTCAACATTACCATTACAAAATTAACAACTAAAAAACAACTATTATGAAAACCCTATTCTCTTATATCGTAATTCTATTTACAGCTTTGGCTTCGATGTTTTTCTGTCAGGAGGCAAACGCTCAGAATATCAAGGGCAGCAACACTATCACCAGCGAGCAACGCCCAATCAGCAACGACTACCAGAGTCTGAAGGTAAGTCAAGGTATCAAGGTCACATTGACCACAAATCAAGACCCTAAAGCCTTTATTACCGCCAACGACAACATCATGCCATACGTCAAGGTCGAAAAGTCAGGCTCGGAACTGAAGGTATATCTGGACAACAGCAAATATAAATCATTCTCCAACATCAAGGTTTCCGTCCAATTGCCACAAAACCCTAAGCTCAACCATATTGACGCCTCAAGTGCTGCCAAAGTAGATGTAGATCAAGCTATTGACCACTCGAAGGTCACAGCAGAAGCCTCATCTGCGGCTCATATCGAGTTTCGCGGGGACATCAAGGCTAAGACGCTCTACATAAAATCTTCTTCAGCCGCAGAGGTCAGAATATTAGACTCAAACGTAGATGCCATAGATGCCGAAGCTACTTCGGCTGCCGAGATTGAGCTTAAAGCCAAAGCAGAGAGTATCAAAGCTGTAGCATCATCGGCTGCAAATATTGATGTCTATACCCTCTGCACCCATCTTGTTGCCAACGGTACATCATCTGCCGAGCTTTCACTCAGCGGTAAAGCCAAGAACCTGAGCATTAACGTCTCTTCGGCGGCAGAAGCCGATGCCGATGATTTGGAGGTTAGCGGTGAAGCCGTTCTCACAGCCGCTTCGGGAGCCGAGATCTCAGCTTGGTGCAACGGCACACTCAACGCTACAGCCTCTTCGGGTGCTGATATCGAGTGGAAGGGTAAGGCAAATGCTCAGATCCGTAAATCGAGTGGCGGCTCTGTCTCAAAAAATTAAGAACTCTCAAAGCTTACAGATATGAACAAAGTAAAAAAATGTAGCATCGCCGGCGTATCGTTCACAATGGAGGTAGATGCTTACGAAGCACTAAACGCATATATTCATTCGCTTCAGGAGGCTTATAAAGGCAATCCCGATGGCGAAGAGATCATAGCCGACATCGAGGCTCGCATCGCCGAGCTTATACTCTCGACAGCCTCAGCCGAGACAATCGTAGCAAAGCCCCTGATCGACAACATAATCCGTCAATTGGGCTCCGCTGACGAGATTGATGATGAGCAAGCCGAGAAGAACACTCACAATGCCGACAAGGTGGATCAGAACGGCAACCCTCGCATCCCACGCCGCCTATATCGCGACCTGAGCAATGGTAAGTTGGGAGGAGTCTGCGCAGGCTTGGCTAACTATTTCGATGTGGACACGGTGTGGATTAGATTGGCAATGTTCTTACCTCTGCTCTTCTCGCCCGTATTTAGGTTCACATTTGAACGTGGTCACTTTGTCAGTTTCTCAACCAATCTCTTCTGGTTTGTAGTTATTGGCTACATCATCATGTGGATCGTCATCCCTGCCGCATCGTCTGCTCGTCAGAAATTGGAGATGAAGGGCGAAAGAGTCACGGCACGCAACATTTCCGACAAGGCATACGCTTCGGCTGCGGATGAGCCTGCACGCACAATTTTTGCCAACATCGTTGCTCTGATCGGTAGAATCCTGCTTATTCTGCTCAAGATTTTTGCAGCCATCATATTTATCCTTCTCATTGGCGGAGCATCGCTTTTGGGAGTGGTAGCCGTAGCCGCCATACCTATGATGTCGATAGAGTTCACTACGGGACTTACAGCTCTGGGATTTGTATTGATGATCCTCATTCCGATTATAGTGCTGATCTACCTCATATTGATGTTGTTACTTTCAACACGCCCCAAATCTTCGGTGTTGCTGGTATTGCTTGTAATATGGATATTGATGATTCCTACCCTCGTAATCTCGGCTCTGAAGTCGCCACGTAACTTTGATTCAACCATCAGCAACTTGTTTGAGTCGGTGGTAGAGAAGGATGAAAAGATACTCTACGAGGAGTTCACCGATGAGGAGATACAAGAGTGGCAGCAGAAGCATGGCATAACTACAGATGCCGAGGAGCACGAAGGCAACATAAGCTTAGGCACCGAGGGCGTGAAACACATGACCCACTACTTCAAAGTGGGCAATGAGCGCGTCAGCAGCCACTATCAGCCTCAGATGCACATCATGTTTTGTGGTGCAGATGATGCAGTCAAGGCTTGCGAGGAGTCGCTGAAGTTTGATTCCGACTTTTTGACATTCACCACCTCCAAGGGTAGCAAGATCAAGGCGGGCAAGAATGGCATAGACTTCAACGGCTCTACCCTCACGATGGTCTCTAAGAGTAGTACTGGCGTCAACGGCAAGGATCTCACCACAACCTACAACTTCTCGGTTGACGGGGTGAAGGTGCAGTTCCAGCAAGGACCACTCATCGACATGAGCAAGGTTACCAAGGAGATGGTCGAGGGAATTTTCGGAGCTACATCAAAAATTTTCGATGCCGCAGGTAACATATTCAGCGTTGCGGGCAACATCATCGGTACAGCAAGCAACATAGTTGGCGTGGCTGGAGCAATTGCGGGCAATAATGCCATCACCGAAGCTCAAGAGGATATCCGCGAAGCACAACAAGAGATTGCCGAGGCTCAGAAGGAGTTTTTAGCAGCTAAAGAGGAGATACACAACAATATCGTAACCTCATTAACCGAACCTACCAGAGGTGCAACCACCGCAACCAAACCCGGTACAGAGTCTTGGGCAACCAACCCAAAGGTATATTACTATCCCGTAAAGGGCAAGGTAGTCAAGGGCTACTCTCACGATGGAGTATATATCCTATTCTACGGCTCAGGGAAGAAGGTGGATTGCTGTATGAATCACTTTGCCATAGATAAAAACGGATATGTAAGCACATGGACACAAGATGGAAACCAATATCTGATTAATAAATATGGTATCGAAACCACCCAGAAACGTAACAGCAAAAGTGTCAGCGTAAAATTCGACAAATCAAAAACAATAAGTGCTCAAGGTGATGAGCATCTGATTATGGGCGAGATTGATGGCGTAAAGGTAAGATATCTTGTAGGCGACAGAAATAACCCAACCACAAAAGATAAAATTGCTCACCTCAGCCAAACTTCATACATTCAAAGTCTATTCTAAACCTCCCAACATAAGCATTTTTCGGCAGAAGGTCATCCACACAGAGGATGATCTTCTGTGTTGTTAAATAGGAATCTACTCTTGTATACATCTCGTATTGAAGATAGAATATTGCTTTATCCAAAATTTTTACTATTTTTGCATGAACATAATATCAACGTGAAGTTTAATTAAATCAATATATCATTATGGCTATCAAATGTATAGGAATTCTCACCTCGGGAGGCGATGCTCCAGGTATGAATGCAGCTATTCGCGCGGTGACTCGTACCGCTATCTTCAACGGCTACAAGGTTAAGGGTATCATGCGTGGTTATCACGGCTTGGTAACCAACGAGATCGTGGAGTTTAAATCTCAGAGCGTGAGCAATATCATCCAGCAAGGTGGTACTATCCTCAAGACTGCACGCAGTAAGGAGTTCCGCACTCCAGAAGGTCGTAAGCAGGCATACGAAAATATGAAGGCTGCAGGCATTGACGCTTTGGTAGTCATCGGTGGTGACGGTTCGCTTACGGGAGCTCAACTCTTTGCCAACGAGTTCGATGTGCCTATCGTTGGTCTGCCAGGCACTATCGACAACGATTTGAGCGGTACTGACGAAACCATCGGCTACGACACAGCTCTGAACACTATCGTTGACGCAGTAGATAAGTTACGCGACACAGCTACCAGCCACGAGCGTCTGTTCTTCGTAGAGGTGATGGGTAATACGGCAGGTTATTTGGTACTCAACGGTGCTATCGCATCGGGAGCTGAGGCGGCTATCATCCCTGAGCGAGAGACAGAGGTTGACCAGTTGGCAGAACTTATCCACAACGGGTTCCGCAAGAGCAAGTCTTCGGCTATCGTGCTGGTTGCCGAGAACAAGGCTACAGGTGGAGCATTGGGCTTGAAGGAACGTATCAAGAAGGAGTTCCCTGAGTTTGATGCTCGCGTAACAATCCTTGGTCACTTGCAGCGTGGAGGCTCACCAACGGCTAAGGATCGCATCCTTGCTTCGAAGATGGGCTGTACGGCTATCGAGGCTCTAAGCGAGGGTCAGCGCAATGTGATGATCGGCATAAAGAATGGCGAGTTGGTATATGTGCCATTCAAGAAAGCTGTAGCTCATACTTCGGGACTCGACCTAAAGGATCTCGATGTGGTAAAGGTACTCTCGATCTAAACTCTCCCCGTGATGAAGAGAATAGTCGGCATTGGAAATGCCTTGACCGATATGCTTGTAAACCTATCGGATGATAGCGTATTGGAGTCATACGGCTTGGCGCGTGGATCGATGGTTTTGGTGGATGCTGCAACCCAAAAAGGAGTTACAAAATCGGTGGCAGGTATGCCCTACTCGCTCTCGCTGGGTGGCTCGGCAGGCAACACCATCAGAGCTATGGCTTCGATGGGATGTCAAGGTATGGGCTTCATAGGTGAGGTCGGTGCCGACAGCACAGGAGACTTTTTTGAGCAGGCACTCATCAACCTCGGCATTCAACCTCATATTTTCCGCGGTACGGAGCGTTCGGGCAAGTGTATGTCGCTGATCTCTTCGGATGGCGAGCGCACGATGCTCACCCACTTGGGTGCAGCCCTGCAACTTGCTCCCGAGATGATCTCGCCAACACTATTTGAAGGATACGACTGCCTCTACATAGAAGGTTATCTGGTTCAGAATCACGATCTTATTCACAAGGTGGCAGAGGTAGCCAAGGAGCGTGGTATGAAGGTAGCAATTGATTTGGCGAGCTTCAATGTGGTGGAGGAGAATCGTGAGTTCCTCAGAGATTTGGTGCGCAACTATGTCGATATAGTCTTTGCCAACGAGGATGAGGCTGCAGCATTTACGGGCGAGGCAATTGCCATAAATTCGTTGCAAACCATATCGGAGATGTGCGATTTAGCCATTGTAAAAATCGGCATGAAGGGAGCACTCATCAAGCAGGGAGCCGAGGTAGTACATGTCGGCATCATGGCTGCCGCCAAGCGTGTGGATACCACAGGTGCTGGAGACTTCTATGCCGCAGGATTCTTGGCTGGTATGTGTGAGGGTTTGTCATTGCGCCAATGTGGTACTCTCGGAGCTATCGCCGCAGGCAAGGTGATCGAGGTAGTCGGCACAACGCTCAGCAAAGAGGCTTGGAATGATATGCGAAAATTGTTTGAGAAGGTAAAAATAGAGAAATATCTTTTTTGATTGCAGTTCGGTGCGCAGAAAAAAATAAGTCGTAGCATTAGATTTTGCTACGACTTATTTTTTCTCCCTACTTCGAGAATAGACCTCGTGTAATATGGTAACGCATCATCAACAGATGGTTCGCCTTGCTCCACTGGAAGGTGACAAGACACCACAAAGCGAGCAGAATAGTCACCACCCATTTACCGCACTCCTTGAGACGAGCACGCCACACTCGGCGATAGAATCTGGCTCTACGCAACTGACTTACGCCGACATTATAGCTGAGGCGTGTAAAGTAATCCACAGTAAGTTTCTCGGGCGGAATGATATGATACATCACCGCATCGGGCGTATAGTAGTATTTCGCCTGAGCGATCTGCAATCGCTCAAAGAGATCGCTCTCCTCGCCTCCAACTAAAGAGTTACCTACCCTACCCAACGATGTGTCAAAAACACCATAACGTCTGATAGCAGAACGGCGTAACGCCATATTTCCGCCACCCGGGATATAACCTTCGGGGTACTCCCTGACCTTATCGCCCAAATACATCTGATTGGCAATAGGTCGCTCAGTAAAGTATGACATCCACACGGGTCTGCCCTGCGGATACTCTGCAATGATAGGACCTCCTGCAGCTACGGCATCGGGTGTAGAATCAAAGAGCGAGATATATGCCGATATAAATCCTGGAGCGATGCGCTCATCATCATCTATGATGGCGATATACTCGCCAACACTCTCTCTGATACCTCTATTGCGAGCGTATGAGAGACCTTGGTTAAGTTCAGTAACCATACGCATATTAACCTGAGGATGCTGGGTCGCGAACTCTGCAAAACGCTCCGCTGTATCGTCTGAAGAGTTATTATTGACCACAACACACTCCCACTCATCAAGCGGAGCATCCTGCTCAATGACCGACTGCAAGGTTTTAATCAACCACGAAGATCGGTTATAGGTAGCTATAAGAAGCGAAAGTCTCAACATAGAAACTTATTTAAAATTCATTCAAAACATATTCTCTCCTACCTCACAAGCCCCCTCAAAGCGAGATCCTTACGGCTCATAAGAGAATAAATCCACTCACAAATATAGTGAAAATCTGCTATCATTAATCCTAAATGTGGAATCTTTTCGCTCATTTTTCCTATAAGTTATAAGGTTTTATATATCTTTGCGGTGCTAAAATCAAGAATATGAGTAATAAAACCATAAAAAATCCATCGCCCATAATGTCGCTCATACCATTGGCTGTATTGGTGATGTTTCTGGCGTTGACCATTAAACTTTTCGGTGCAGATGCCATTGCAGGAGGTAGTCAGCTCTCACTGCTGACCGCTTCGGCAGTATGTACCGCCATGGCAATACTTATCTATGGTCGCAAATGGGTAGATCTGGAGCAGAGCATTTTGCAGAATATGCGTAGCGCAACTCCTGCTCTGATAATCCTGCTTCTGATCGGAGCTATCGCTGGAACATGGATGACAAGCGGTATTATCCCCACATTGATCTATTATGGATTAAAGATTCTGCATCCTTCGATCTTTTTACCTGCATCATGTATCATCTGCGCTATCATATCGCTACTCACAGGCTCTTCGTGGACTACAATCGCTACAATCGGTGTAGCCCTGATGGGTATCGGCAGGGCTTTGGGATTCGATGATGGATGGATTGCTGGAGCTATAATCTCGGGAGCATATTTCGGTGATAAGATCTCGGTGATGAGTGATACTACCGTTTTGGCATCTTCGACCACCGAAGTACCACTATTCACTCACATCAAATATATGTTGATTACAACAATCCCCTCACTCATAATCTCTATCACCGTATTTACCATTGCTGGAATCAATGCATCAAGCATCACTGCAACCGACATGATGGCAATTGAGGAGGGTATACAGTCAACATTCAACATCTCGCCTTGGTTGCTTTTGGTACCAGTATTGACGGGAGTGCTTATTGCCAAACGCCTGCCAGCCATCGTGACACTCTTCGCTTCGGCATTTATGGCTGCCATAGTGCTGGTCATAGCGCAACCACATCTGGTACTCCAGATAGCCAACACCGATAGCGCCTCTTTTCTATCTTCGTTCAAGGCTATAGTCATCGCTTCGACCACCAGCAACACAGTTGAGACAGGCAACGAACTTCTGAACAATCTGGTTACTACCAAAGGTATGGGCGGTATGATGGGAACAATATGGCTCATCATCTGCGCCATGTGCTTCGGAGGTGTAATGTATGGTAGTGGCATGCTCTCAGCAATCACACAGATCTTCCTACGCGTGACACGCCGCACGGTGAGTGTAGTGAGCTCTACGGTAGGTTCGGGACTCTTTTTCAACTTGGTTACGGGCGATCAATACATCTCGATCATCCTTACGGGAAATCTCTTCCGCAAGCTCTACGATGAGCGCGATCTGGAGCATCGCCTACTGAGCCGAAGCATCGAAGACTCGGCAACCATCACATCGGTACTCATACCATGGAACTCTTGCGGAATGACCCAATCTACGGTTTTGGGCGTGGCGACATTGACCTATATGCCATACTGTATCTTCAATATTGTGAGTCCGTTTATGTCTATTCTGATGGCAATGATTGGCTATAAAATCTACAAACGCAGCGAAAATGTTGAGCAATAAACTCTATATATTTGATCTTGACGGCACTCTCCTAAATACAATAGGAGACTTGGCGGAGGCTTGCGATCATGTGATGAGAAGCCACTGCCACCCTACGCACACCTACGAGGAGTATTGCTCTTTTGTGGGCAACGGTATCCGCCGTTTGGTGGAGCAGGCGTTGCCGATGGATTGCCGTCAGACAGAGTATCTGGAGCAATGCAAGCAGGAGTTTGTGGCATATTATTCAACCCATATTGATCATAAGACACATCCCTACGCAGGAATAGTTGAGCTATTGGAGGAGTTACAACTCTCAAAGGCAAAAATTGCCGTTGCGTCCAATAAATTTCACGAGGGAACGGTGAAACTTATCAGCAAATTCTTCCCCCACATACACTTCACCGATGTCTATGGCAACATGGAGGGTATGCCTCTCAAGCCAGACCCCGAACTTATCGAAAAGATCATCAGCAAGGCTGGAGTCGCCCACACCGAGGTGACTATGATCGGAGACTCCTCGGTGGATATCCAGACGGCACACAACGCCCATATCAGAAGCATCGGCGTAAGTTGGGGATTTCGTTCACGTACGGAGTTGGAGCAGGCTTGCCCTACCCATATAGTTGACAATATGGATCAGCTGCGCAAGCTATTGATGACAGTATAGCTCCACATCCCGATCCGAGATTACATCTCCACTCAGTATCATCAATCGCTCCACCACATTACGCAATTCGCGAATATTTCCACTCCATGGCATACGACACAGGCTCTGCATGGCTTGCACATCAATTGGTTTCGGTTTGATATTCTGCTGTTTAGAGATATTGACAATAAAACTCTCCACCAATTCGGGGATATCGGAGACTCGCTCGCGCAACGGCGGAACCTTTATCAGGATCACGCTCAGACGATGGTAAAGATCCTCTCTGAAATTTCCCTTTTCGATCTCGGCTTTGATATCCTTATTGGTCGCAGCAACCACTCTGACATCCACCACAACATCCTTATCACTGCCGACTCGGCTGATTTTACTCTCCTGCAAAGCTCTCAAAACCTTAGCCTGCGCCGAGAGTGACATATCACCGATCTCATCCATAAAGAGTGTGCCGCCGTTAGCCTGCTCAAATTTACCTTTACGTTGCTTGATGGCAGAGGTAAAAGCCCCCTTTTCGTGACCAAACAATTCGCTCTCGATAAGTTCTGACGGTATCGCCGCGCAATTCACCTCCACGAATGGGGCATCCGAGCGATGGGACTTCTCGTGTAGCCAGCGTGCAACCAACTCCTTGCCCGTACCATTTTCACCCGTAATCAGGACTCTGGCATCGGATGGTGCTACCTTGTCTATAAGGGTTCTGACATGCTCTATCTCTGCTGAGGAGCCGATAATACGCTCTACATCTGTTGCCTTGGCGCGTCTTGGACGTTGGGGTTGAGCCAACACGCAGCCCGCAACACTCTCCTCTTCCTCTCTCTCGACAATACGGCGCAGCGACCCCAGCAGACGATTCATATCCACAGGCGTAGTGATATAATCCTCGGCACCGCTACGCAGAGCCTCCACCGCCCCTTCGATACTACCCTTAGGGGTTATAATAATAAATGGTAAGCCCAATGCCGCAATATCCTCCATATCACTGCCTGCTACCACGGCATCATACCCCTTGCGTACACAAAAGCTTTCGTTAATCTCGCTGCGCAGAGCCACCGTTGTCGCATAACCTTCGAATTCCAACCTCTCGCGCAGAGTGTTTCGCATACTTTTTGATTGTTCAAGAATTAAAACTTTTGCCATATTTTGATTTTTGAGATTTTTGCATTTACTTTGCAGAGTCAAAGATAGCCTCTTTATCGGTGATTCCAATCATGTCATCACTTTAGAGGGAGATAGCTCCGAGGCTCTCTTTTTAATCCGAAACGGTTTATTCTCCAAGACTAAAATTGTCATGCCTGAGCCATGCAAATTATGGTTTAAGTCTAAATGAGTCAATAACCGAAAATTTTTATATGAAAAAAAATTATAACAACACTCGCCGTAAGCTCTATCTGCCTGAATATGGTCGCCACATCCACGAGATGGTGGATCAGCTCATGCTTATCGAGGATAGAGAGGAGCGTAACGCTCAGGCTCGCGCCGTGATTGCCGTGATGGGTAATCTCAATCCCCTGCTTCGCGACCACATGGATTTCAATCACAAGCTGTGGGATCATCTCTTTATTATGTCTGATTTTCAGTTAGATGTAGATTCTCCTTATGCTCGTCCTACACGTCATGATCTGGAGATGAAGCCTCGCCGTCTGCAATATTCGCAGGAGCGTATTGCATTCAAGCACTATGGCAAATACGTTGCCCACATGATCGAGAAGTTGCGTCAGGAGGAGGATCGTGACGCTCGCAATGTTGCTATCGACTCGCTGGCTCGTTTCATGCGCTCAAAGAGTTTCGAATACAATCAGGAGCACCCCAACAACGAGGTGATAATAAAAGATATAAAGTTTTTGTCCGATGGTGGCATTGAATTGGATGAGGAGTCTATAAATAATCTCCGAAGTGACTATAAACAGCACCTTACGGCTCGTCCACAAAAGGGCGTTCAGCGCACCTTGCAGAAGCCTCAGGCGAAAAATGCCATGCAAAAGAACAATCACAACAATAACAACACACAACGCGGTAGAGTACAGAATGTTGTCAGAAAAAACAACAACGACAACACGGCTCGACATAAGTAACAAACACAAGAAAACGCGTAAATTTGCGTTTTTAGAGAAAAAGTTGTTATATTTGTATTCTATATGAAACAAACAAATAGAATGAAGAGAATATTTTTTGTAGCCACAGTGCTACTTTTGGCACTCAGTTCCTGCCAATCTTCTAAAGTAAAGATCGCTGGTCGCTTTGTCGGCTCGGATGCAAATATGGTATATCTGGAGCGTAACACCACTTTGGAGCAGACTATCATCGACTCGGTAAAAATTGCCGAAGATGGTAGCTTCGCACTCAATATCAACGATGCTCCAGCTACCCCTACGCTCTACAATGTGATTTTCAACAACGAGCGTATCCCGTTGTTGGTTCAGCGTGGCGATAAGATCAACGTACAGTCGGCTGGTAGCGTTCTTCGCAACTGCGAGGTTAGCGGCTCGTTGGAGACAGAGCTTCTGCACTCTTTCAACAAGGAGTACATCAGTGGTGTTGCTCGTCTGAATGAGATTATCTCAAAATATACCAATGATTTGAGCGAGGAGCAGACCAAGGCTGTCTCAAAGGAGTACACCGAGTTGTATCGCAAGATCAAGCGTAGCCAGTTGCGCTTCATCATCGAGCATAAGGATCGTATCGCTGCTATCTATGCTCTTTATCAGCGTATCCCAAACGATGCAAACCTTTTCAACGGCGATAGCGATGTGATCTACTATCGTACTGTAGCTGAGGCTGTTGAGCAGACATATCCTGAGAGTCCATATTTGCCTATCCTGCGTACTCAGATCGCAAGAATGGATGCTCAGCTCAACCTGCTCTCAAACATCACAGAGACAAGTTTCCCTGAGATCAATATGCCCGATATGTATGGCAATCAGAAGAGCCTTACTGCATTGGAGGGTAACGTGATTTTGCTGCACTTCTGGTCAGCTGCTATCGGTAACGGCAACGCTATCAATGCCGATTTGAAGGATATCTATGCCAAGTATCACGATCAGGGCTTCGAGATTTATCAGGTGGGTATAGACACATCGAAGGCTGCGTGGATCAACGCCGTGCAGGAGCAGAAGCTGCCTTGGATCTCGGTTAGCGATTTGCAGGGTGAGGCATCTTCATCCCTAAAGTCATACAACATCTCTAAGCTCCCTGCCAACTACCTTATCGACCGCAAGGGTAATATCGTAGCTAAGGATCTTACAGGCGAGAAGCTCGAAGCTGAGATCAAGAAACATATTTAAATTCTAACCCAATGTACTATTTCGCCTCGGACGTTCATCTCGGTGCGGGTGGTGAGCAATGGACTCGTCACACAGAGCAACGTTTTGTGAGGTGGTTAGATATGGCCGCCAGCGATGCTGACGGCATTTTTTTGTTGGGCGATATCTTTGACTTCTGGTGGGAGTATCGCAAGGTTGTCCCCAAAGGTTTTGTACGTACATTCGGCAAGTTGGCTGAATTGACTGACCGCGGAGTCAAGATATATCTGATCACAGGCAACCACGACATGTGGGCGAAGGATTACCTGAAGCAAGAGTGCGGCGTTGAGGTATATTTTACACCCCAGCAAATAACACTCTCAGGCAAAAACCTCTTTTTAGCGCATGGCGACAATATGAACGTGAGCAATAAGCCCATGCTCAAATTGATGAATACAGGATTCCGCAGCTCAATACTGCGTACTCTCTTCTCGTGGCTCATACATCCCGACTTGGCGATGACCTTCGGTCAATGGTGGAGCGGCAAATCACGCAAATCCCACTCAGGAGGATACTTGTGCGTAGAGTCGCTCGGCTTCTTGATTGAATATGCCCAAGGCTATAAGAAAAGAAACCCTCAGACCGATTATATCATCTTCGGGCATATGCATTTTGCCCACGATTATAATAAGGATGGACTCCGCATATGCTTCCTGAGCAATTGGGATGCAGAGGTCGAGTATGCCGTATTGGATAACGAGGGCAACCTTTCACTAAAAACTTTTGAATAATGAAACAATATCTCGATCTACTCAAGCGCATCACAACAGAGGGCGTGGTAAAGAGTGATCGCACAGGTACGGGAACACGCAGTGTTTTTGGTCATCAGATGCGATTCAATCTTCAGGAGGGATTTCCGCTTCTAACCACCAAAAAGGTCTTTTTGAAGGGTGTTATCCACGAATTGCTATGGTTCTTGGCGGGCGACACCAACATCAAGTACTTGGTTGATAACGGTGTCCACATCTGGGACAACGATGCTTATCGCTACTACAACGAGCTATGCGTGCGTCATGGCGTTCTGCCCGTAACGATGGAGGCTTTTTTAGAGGCGGCTCAGAATCGAGTTCCTTCCCCCATCGAGGGATATACCTTTGGCGACTTGAATCATGTCTATGGCTACCAGTGGCGTAGCTGGCCATGTGGCGAGAAGGGCTCTATCGACCAGATTCGCCAAGTGATCGAGACTATCAAACACAATCCCGACTCGCGCCGTATGATCGTTTCGGCATGGAATGTTGCCGAGGTTGAGGATATGGCTTTGCCTCCATGTCATGTATTGTTCCAATTCTATGTAGCCAATGGCAAGCTCTCATGCATGCTCTACCAACGTAGTGCCGACACATTCTTGGGTGTGCCTTTCAATATCGCTTCATACGCATTGCTGACAATGATGATTGCACAAGAGTGCGGGCTTCAGGCTGGGGAGTTTGTACACACTTTGGGAGATACGCATCTCTATCTGAACCACATGGAGCAGGTCGCCGAGCAGCTCTCGCGTGAGCCTCGCCCACTGCCTCAGATGAAGCTCAATCCTGAGGTTAAGTCGGTATTTGATTTTAGATACGAGGATTTCACACTTGAGGGTTACGATCCACACCCCACGATCAAGGCTCCAATGTCATTCTAACAACCTTAACGCTTAAACGATGGTCAGCATAATAGTAGCCGTAGCCGATAATGGCGTAATTGGCGATAAGAACGCTCTTTTGTGGCACATCTCGGAAGATATGCGCTTCTTCAGACGCACCACATCTGGACACCCTGTGATCATGGGACGCAAGACCTATGATTCGCTTGGTCGTCCCCTGCCCAATCGCACAAATGTTGTGATCAGCCGCACGGTAAAGGATATTGAGGGATGTACGGTAGTGGGATCGCTGGAGGAGGCTATTGCTCTATTCCCCGCCGAGGAGGAGATCTTCGTAATAGGCGGAGCGCAGATCTACGCTTTGGCTTTAGAGAGAGCCGACAGATTCTACCTCACACGCGTTCATCATTGTTACGAGGGTGACACATCATTCCCCGAATGGGATCAGGATGAGTGGCAACTCATCAGCAAAGAGTCTTTCAAGCAAGGAGAGAAATTCCCCTACCCCTTCTCGTTTGAACTCTACCAGCGTAAGGCTTGATTCTTTCAGACGACCAATCCATATTAAAATAGGTATTTATACTACCTGTTATGACAATAATTATGGGTAACTTTGCCACAGAAAGCAAAGTTACCTATTTTTTATGTCAAAATATTTCGATATGCTAATGGAGGATGTCCGTATGAAAGAGGGACTCTCGGCGTGCATGAACTGCGGTGTATGTACGGCGGTGTGTCCTGCTGCGGCATTCTACAACTACGACCCTCGACAGATCGTGAGCATCGTACAGACACGTGACGATGAGGCAATTGAGCAACTTTTGAAGGGCGATGAGATTTGGTATTGTGGTGAGTGTATGTCATGCCGACCACGTTGTCCGAGAGGCAATACCCCGGGTTATGTGATTCAAGCACTGCGCACACTATCGCAAAAGTTAGGCTTCTTCGTAGAGAGCGAGAAGGGTCGTCAGCAGCTGGCACTCAAGCGTACCGTAGGAGATAACATCTTGCGTACAGGTTATTGCCTTGTACCTACAGCCATCAAGCCCGAATTACACCCTGAGCAGGGGACTGTATGGCGTTGGATATTCGACCACGATCAGGAGATCTACCCTCAATACTCCGAAGCCTACAACAAATCAGGTTCGGGAGCATTGCGCCGCACGAGCGATGAGACGCTGGAGGAGTTGCGCAAAATTTTCGACATCACAGGCGGAACCGAGATGTTTGAATCCATCGAGCGATTCTCTGATCAGAAAGCCAAAGAGTTGGGTTATGAGGGTGCCGATGAAGAGTATTTTTTGGATGTTTACACCAAAAACTCCAACGAACATTATTAAATCTTAAGTGAAAATGAGACGTTCAAGTTGGACTGATTATCAGAAAGAGATAGCGGATAACGATTACTACTACGCTCGCTCATGCATACGTCAAAACTTCTTCCCTGGTAGCGAGAAGGTTTTTCTTTCGATTCTGAGCAAGGATCTGGGACGCAACATTTATGACGATCCTCTGCACACCTCATGCACTGGCATCGGCTACCACTCGGATGTGGTACCTTTGGAGACCATCATGACGGTGGTGGCACGACAATTTGCCTTGATGAGCGAGGCAGGATATGAGAATTTCACCTCTTCGTGTATCACATCGTTCGGTATATACACCGAATTGTTGGCAACATGGGAGGAGTTCCCCGATATGCTGGACAAGACACGCGAAAATCTCTACAAAGCCACAGGTCGTGAGTTCAAGCTACCTAAGAATCTGGCACACACCTCGGATGTGATTTTCCACCATCGCGAGGAGATCGCTCAGAAGGCAAAACGTAAGTTGGTCAACGCCTATACGGGTGAGCCATTGCGCGTGGTAGAGCATATCGGGTGCCATTATGCCAAGATATTCCCTAAAAAGGGAGTCGGCGGATCGGAGTTCCCATACGTTTTGGCAGGTATGGTCGAGAGCTGGGGCGGAGAGATCGTAGATTACCCTGAGCGCAGACATTGTTGCGGTTTCGGATTCCGCAACTATTTGGTACAGGCAAACCGAGGTTACTCAATTGCCAACTCTCACAAGAAATTGGAGAGCATGGCTCCCCAAAAACCCGACTTCATAGTCTGCAACTGCCCAGGATGTTCGATGTTCTTGGACAAGTGGCAATATACCATTGCCGAGATGGAGGGTACTACATACGGACCTAACGGTCAAGGAATCCCTGTACTTACTTATGAGGAGATGGCTGGTCTGATTTTGGGTTACGACCCATGGGCTGATTTGGGCATGCAGATGCATCAGGTCGATGTAGAGCCACTGCTCGACAAGCTGGGCATTGAGTATGACCCTGCGGCTAAGTATTTGGGACGCAACGGTAAATATATCGGACGACCAGAAGCAGCTTTGGTCAATGGTTGTTCTGACGATAGATTATATAAGATTAACAGATAAGAATGAAACACGTAATAGTTATAGGCGGAGGCGTAGCAGGTATGCAGTGCGCAAGTGAGCTGCTCAAGGAGGGTGTGAAGGTCACACTCTTGGAGAAGGAGCAAAATACGGGTGGAAAACTGCGTAATTGGTACAAACTCTTTCCCACATACACCCCTGCCGAAGAGGTGCTTTCGGCTTTGAGACATAAACTCACTGGAGCAAAGAACCTCACCCTAAAGACAGGAGTCGAGGCTACGGCAATAACCCCAAAGAAGGTTACGCTCTCAACGGGCGAGCAGCTTGATTGCGATGCAGCCGTTATCGCTACTGGATTTACACTCTTCGATGCCCGTGTCAAGGAGGAGTATGGCTACGGAATCTACGACAATGTAATTACCTCGGCAGATCTGGAGCAGATGTTTGTTCGTGGCGAGGTGCGTCTGAAGAATGGAGCCAAGCCAAAGCGTATAGCTATCTTGCATTGTGTGGGTTCGCGCGATGAGAAGGTGTGCCAGCGTCATTGCTCGAAGGTATGCTGCGTGACGGGAGTAAAGCAGGCTATTGAGCTTAAGCGTCTATTCCCTGAGGCAAATGTTTTCAACTTCTATATGGATATCCGTATGTTCGGTCCTGGGTACGAGGAGATGTATCGCGAGGCTCAGACTCAATACAACGTACACTTTGTGCGAGGTCGTATCTCAGAGGTAAGCCCTACGTTCGATGATAAGCTTCAGATCAAGGCAGAGGATACACTCACCGGTCGTCCACTCAAGATGGGTGTGGATATGCTGGTACTTTTGGTGGGTATGAAGTCCAACGATATGAACTCAGCTCTTGTCGAGAATAGTTTTCTCAAGCAGCAGCCAAGCGGATTTATGCAGCCACGCAACTCATTCTTGGGTAATGTAGAGAGTAATGTGGGCGGTATATTCTACGCTGGTGCTGTGACTGCCCCAAAGAATGTCGGCGAGTCGCTCAACGAAGGTGTGGCTGCAGCGCGAGCTACAATAGATTGGTTAGCAAGAAAGTAAAAAGATGGTAAACTTCGGATTTTCTATAAATATACCTCGAGCCATAGATCTGGACCGTAACAACCTGCGCAAGAGCAACGAGATCATCGGCGAGATGCCCGAATTGCAGGCGTGCATAGGTTGCGGATCGTGTACGGCATCGTGTACGGCAGGCAATCTTACGGAGTTTAATTTCCGCAAGGTACATACGCTGGTGCGCCGAGGTGAATATCAGGGAGCATACGAGGAGATGAACAAATGTATGCTCTGTGGCAAGTGTCGTCTGGTATGTCCGCGAGGCATTAACACTCGTGGTATCGTGATGTTGATTAAACGTAAATTGGGAGACTTCTAAAATGACTTTTTTTGCAAAATTCTGCATACCGTTCATTATAGGTGCTGCGATTCTGTTCATCGTAATCGCCTGCAAATATATCTCGTGGCTGAAGAATCTGCCACGCCAAGATCTTAAGCTCATTGCTGTAAACATTTTCTCATTCAAGAGCATAAAGGCAGTTTGGGAGGTGATTTGCGAATCGCTCCTGCACCGCCGCATATTCCGCGTAAATCGTATGCTCGGCTATATGCACATGAGTCTGGCTTTCGGATGGTTTCTGCTCATTGCGGTGGGTTGGATCGAGACGGTAGCCTACTTAGGATTCAAGTGGGTACCTCTGCAAGGGCATGTATTCTTCAAATACTTCGCCGTACTCAACAGCATCAACGAGCATAAACCGCTGTTTGACTTTGTGATGGATCTTCTGCTTCTGTTTGTACTCTCGGGCGTGGGTTTGGCGTGGTTTAAACGAGTGCGTTCACGAGCATTGGGTATGAAGCGCACCACCAAGCACGTAGCATTTGACCGTATGGCACTCTCAGCCTTGTGGTTTATCTTCCCGCTGCGTCTTTTGGCAGAGAGCTGCACCGCAGCCATCTATGGCGGAGGTAGCTTCCTCACAGGTGGCATAGGTATCCTGCTCTCCAAGACCATGAGTACATACACTTTGGAGATGATTTACGAGCCACTATGGTGGTTGTACTCCATCGCGTTGGGTACATTCTTCGTGGCGATGCCATTCTCGCGATATATGCATATCTTTACCGAGATTCCGCTTATCTTCCTACGCAACTACCGCTTGCGTCCCGAAGCTAAAGAGAAGTCATACGACAATTTCGAGGTGGAGGCTTGCTCACGTTGCGGAATTTGCATCGACCCATGTCAGTTGCAGAGTCAATTAGGCATAAACGAGGTGCAATCGGTCTATTTCCTCAGGGATCGCCGATACAACATGCTCCAGCAGAAGATCGCCAACAACTGCCTGATGTGTGGTCGTTGCGAGCAGATATGCCCTGTGGGAATCAACCTCAACACCCTAAGGCTCAACTCACGTACCTCCATGCGCAACATTCCCAACGAGGGACGTTACAATTACCTACGCGGAGTGGATCGCTCTACGGGATCGGGCAAGGTGGGATATTTTGCAGGATGTATGACTCTGCTTACCCCCAATACGCTCTCTGCCATGCAGAAGATTTTCTCAACGGCAAGAGAAGATGTTTGGTGGGCAGACAAGGATGGTGGCGTATGCTGCGGTCGCCCGCTGAAACTATCGGGAGAGAGCGACTCGGCTCAGAAGATGATAGATTACAACACAGAACTATTCCGCAAGCACAATATATCTACGCTTGTGACATCGTGCCCAATCTGTCTGAAGGTATTCCGCGAGGAGTATAGATTGGAGGGTATAGAGGTATTGCACCACTCGGAATATATCCTGCGTCTGATGAAAAATGGCAAGCTCAAGGTGAAATATACCGTTGGCTCGACATACACATACCACGACCCATGCGAATTGGGACGCGGTTGCGGAATATATGATGAGCCAAGAGCAGTAATCGAGGCTGTGGGTGAGCTTTTGGAGCCTAAGCATAACCGCAAAGATGCATTCTGCTGCGGATCATCGGTAGCCAACACCGCCATCAACGATTCGCAACAGCTAACCATCGCCACAAAGGTTGCCGAGGAGTTGGATCAGACGGGTGCAGCGAAGATCGTCACATCGTGTCCGCTTTGCAAGAAAGCCATCAAGCGCGGAGCAAAGACTCAGGTAGTGGATCTTTCGGAGATCATTGCCGAGAATATAAAATAGCAAATTTTGCACCACTGATTATCAAGCAGTTGACCAAAGAGCGTAGAAGAAAGTCTAAAATAAATTTGCAGACGACATTTTTTTCACTATCTTTGCACCACCAAACGATGAGATATCGAGCCTAAGGCTCATATTAAGATACATCGCGGGGTAGAGCAGTTGGCAGCTCGTCGGGCTCATAACCCGGAGGTCGGAGGTTCGAGTCCTCCCCCCGCTACTAAAACAAAACGAGACATCGAAAGGTGTCTCGTTTTGTTTTATATAGTCGGGAGGGCAAGAACCGTAGGTTCTTTCTTGACGCAGCGAGCGAGGGCAGAGTAGGCTTGCAAACTATGCCAAGCCGCAAGGAAGAAATGCAAATTGTGACAACAATTTGGTTAGTCCTCTCCAAAATAAAAACAATAAACTTAAACCAACTTCCATGACTGCGTTTGAATTGTTCCAAGAGGATTTTAAATCTTTTGTTCAAAATCATTATGACATATTAGAGACGACATTATCCAATATATTTACTATGAGATTAATTGGAAATAAAACTCATGGTGATCTTGCTGAAATTGGTATTACCGAATTTATCAACCAATACATGGACAATTATGATTGTCAACATGTCGGGAAAAATAATTTTAGAACAAAAGGACATGAAGAGGATATCGAAATATGTCACAAAGAAACTAACAAACATATTCCTGTTTCACTTAAGGCATATGGTGACGGACCTCTTCAATTATTGACAGATAAGAATTTTTCATTATACCCTTATCTTCAAAAACTTGGGACAAAAATTGTAGGTCAAGATATTATAGACTTTTTCAATAGTGACGCTTTCGAAGCTATTAATGGGGTTAATATAATGCCGCTAATATACAGAGAGGATCAAAATGAATGTAATATCATGATCTTCAATTTCGAACGTATGAAGAACGATACTTGTGAAATCATATATGTAGATAAAGGACACCAATACGATAAAAAACTTAAATCAATTGTTCCTTACAAAAGTCGAAAACATCCAATATATATATTTCTAAATAAAGATGGAGAATATATATGTGAAGTTCGATATGGAGATGCTGAAGCTAATGCCTTACAAAGAGGACTGTGGACGCACACAAGAAATGCATCACAATACTTTAATAGCCTAACTGGCAAATGGATCAAATACACTCCAAACGAAACTCTGGTACAATTATTTAGATTGGCATTAAATACAACAGAAGACATACATAAAACTGTAAACGATAATTTACTACGAGAAATTGACTCTATCAAAAAACTGTGGTAATGCAAAAAGATTTATTTGGGAATGTCAATCTTCCTATTCCCAAAACCGAAGGCATAAAATATGCGGGATCGAAACTCAAGATTATCCCTCATATACTTGACATAGCCGATAATCTGAGCTTCGAGAGTGTCTTGGATGGATTCTCAGGTACCACACGCGTGGCGCAGGCTTTTGCCCAACGAGGCAAGTTGACTACGGCAAACGATATCTCAGAGTGGTCGGAGGTCTTCGCTACTTGTTACCTTCTGTCGCAAAAGGAAGACAGCTTCTATCAACCATATTTAGATCTTCTGAACTCGCTCAAGGGTAAGCATGGCTGGTTTACGGAGCATTACGGCGGTGATGAGAAGAACGCAAAACGCCCCTTTCAGCGTCACAACACCATGAAGTTAGACGCCATACGCGAGAAGATAGATGAGTTTAAACTCGATTGGGAGGATAAATGTGTACTGCTTACAAGTCTGATACTTGCCTTAGACTCGGTAGATAATACCTTGGGGCATTATGTGGCATATCTTTCGAAATGGTCGCCACGCTCATACAATACCATGCAGCTCACGCTCCCCCACCGCATTCGCCCATGCCAAAAGTGCCAAGTCTCGAAGCGGGATATATTCGATGCTGTGAAGGATTATCACGATCTGGTATATCTCGATCCGCCCTACGGCTCCAACAACGAGAAGATGCCACCAAGCAGAGTGCGCTACGCCTCGTATTATCATATTTGGAAGAGTGTTATTCTCAACGACAAACCGCAACTCTTCGGGCGAGCCAATCGCCGTGAGGATAGTAAAGATACGGTCTCTGCCTCGGTATTCGAAGAGTTCAGACGCAACGAGGAGGGCTCTTTCATAGCGATGAAGGCTATCGATAGGCTTATCGCCGAGGCTAATGCTCACTACATCATGCTCTCATATAGCTCTGGTGGGCGTGCTACCAAGGCTGAGCTCAACGAGATAATCCACTCGCACGGAAAGTTGTTGCGCACCGTAGAGATTGACTACAAACGAAACGTAATGGGAAACATGACATGGACAAACGAGTGGTTAAATGATGATGGCAAATACAAGGAGTATCTATTCCTGATAGAGAAGTGAAAAGCAGGCTCAGCACCTGCTTTTCACTATTTTAATACTTTGTTATCTCACCTTTCAGGCGAAGAGTCTCGCCCAGATCCTCTATCTCAAAGATATGCGCTCGTTCCTTGCCGCTTGGCGAGTTTGGAGCATGCAAAACCAGACACAAACGACCCTCAAAATCGCGGAAGATCATACCGTGACCACCATGCTTCTCATACAAAGGTTTTGTCTGCTGTCGCCATGGACCGATAACCTTTCCCGTTATAGATTCGGCAATACCTACAGCATAGCCATCCTTTCCGAAGCTCGACCATATCATCAACAACTTGCCTGTCTTGGTACGATATAGGAAACAACCATCGGTCACAAAATTTTTCTGCTCTATGTTAGAGCCTGTACCCCATGGTGCTGCCGAAGCCGAGAACAATCTAACGTGCTCGCCCACGGTAGCCGAGAGATCCTTCTTAAGTTCAACCAGCTTCATCTCGCCATCCAACAACTCCACCCACTCATGGCAATAGATCATATAAGGGCGAGAGTCCTCAACCCACAATGTTCCATCCAGACACATATGGTCGATAGGTGTTGCGGGCATCTTATCCTCAAATGCCACAAATGGTCCTTCGGGACTCTTCGACCAAAAGATCTGAGTACCTCGCAAAGTATATTTCGCACCGTTACAAGTGCCACCCTTCCATGTAATATCGGTATTCATGGTAGCAAAAAGATAATACTTGCCCTTATATTTATGCACTTCGGGAGCCCACACGCCACCCGTAATCCAATTATCGTGCGCCACATCGAATATTCTGACAGGACCTTCCCAATTCTCCAGATCGCGACTCTTATATGCCACCATACCGCCATAATACTTACCTTCGTGCTGAGTAGAAGACGAAGCGTACATATAATAAACGCCCTCCTTCTCAACGGGCAGGATAAACGGATCGCGGATATTGATATCCTGAATTTTTCGGCTTTGAGTCTGACTCTGAGCCTCGACTCCACTAAAGCAGAGTAGCGCGAGCAGTGATAAAATAGTTTTTCTCATTATTTTAGATTGTTATTAGGTGTTACAACGATATTATATAGTTCTTGATTCTTATCTACACATGCCACAGCCTGCACTCGGGCTTGAGGGTTACGGATCGTCAGCGGCTCATCCCACACATAATTGCGCATACGGCAACCATAGAGCGTGATGGTCACATTTTTATCACCCTCAACAAGCAAAAAATCGTGAGAGTGCCCTACCGCTGTCACTGCACCATTCCCACCCGAAAAAGCCTCAACATTAGAGATAGCAGTATGTCCCTGACCACGAATGATTATAGGATGAATCTCATCATTCTCGCCTTTGAGATTGGCGATTATTGAGCCTTGCGCGATCTGCCAATTACGATTGAACTCACCTCCGCCAATCTTCAAAATTCCGACCGCCACACAATCCAGATTAAAATTTGTCAGCTGACCATAGGTATGTTCGCCGAGCAATATACCGCCATAGGTGCCAAAAGTAAACACATCCATCAGCTGGGCGTTATCTGTATGGTTTATCGTATATGCAAACGTACCCATAGATGCTACTCGATCCACCACCTGACGCGAGAAAGTACGTCCGAACAATCGCATATTGGCAGGATTGACATGACAATGCAGGATACGAGGTATGTCGTAGCAATAATCTATGCTGATAAACTCGCCACTTAACGGATAGCCATAACAATGCTCACACAGTATCTGTTCGCAGATATTATCTGCCCGCCCTCTGAAATCCATCGCCATATATTCGCCATAGAATGTAAGCGAAGAGAGCGTCACGCCCTGCACCGTCTTCTCATGGCTCATCCGAATAGTCGGAGGATATGCTATGATTTTATCGGCATCGGTGTTGGTCTGTTCGGGATACCAGAATTGGATTCCTCTGACCTGAGTCGATGACTCTACCGTAAGAAACGGGGCATCGTTATCGGTAATTACGAACAACGAGCCTATGGGAGCTTTCGAATTAGGATCTTTCGTGCCGCGTCCTGTAGGACCATGCGCCCCAATGAGCGAAACATTTTGTCGGAGAACGATTCCCGACTTTACACGATATCCGCCACTCACAGGCTCGACATACAACGCCGCGCCACGTTCCGCAGCCCAATCTATGGCACGTTGCAGATTGAGGGCATTTATTTCAGCCGAATTTTTAGGATTAACACCAAACTCCTGAATACTCTTCATCCCCTGAGCAGAAACAGAGAGTGAAAACATAAGCGAAATGGCTAAAATCAAAAACTTCATCATATCTGAGTTTTAGGGTTAAAATATTCTATTATCTTGCGAGCCTTAGCTGCGCCTACCACCTGAGCAAGCTCCTCCTCACTCGCCTCACGCACCTTGCTTACGCTTCGGAATTTACGCAGCAGCAGGTTCAGGCTCTTGGGACCTATGCCTTCGATGCGTTCAAGCTCGCTATTGATAAAGGCTTTGCTACGTTTCTGGCGATGGAACGTGATTCCAAAGCGGTGAGCCTCATCTCTGATATGGCATACCACCTTCAACGGCTCACCTGTACGGCTCAAATAATATGGCATAGGGTCATGCGGGAAGAATATCTCCTCTCGCTTCTCAGCCAAACCCACAATCGGGATCTTGCCCTCCAAACCCAATCCACATAGTATCTCATATGCGCTCGATAGCTGTCCCTTACCTCCATCGACAATTATCAGGTCAGGCAGCTGAGCCTGCTCCTCCAACAATCGGGAGTAGCGGCGATAGATGATCTCGCGCATCGAGGCGAAGTCATCGGGACCTTCGACACTCTTGACGTTGAAATGGCGATACTCCTTGCGCGAAGGTTTGCCGTCACGAAATACCACACAGGCTGCCACAGGATTTGTACCTTGCAGGTTGGAGTTATCGAAACACTCTATATATCGCGGTTGACGCTCCAAATGCAACTCCTTTTGCATGGCATTCATCAGACGCTCGGTATGGCGTTCTGGATTCTTTATCTCCAAATTCTTCATCTGCTCGGCACGATAGATACGGGCACTCTTGAGCGAGAATTCCAATAGGTCTGCCTTTTCCCCTCGCTTGGGGATAGTGAAATTTACCCCATCGAAGAGTATCGCAGCCGAGGGCAGGAACGGCACAATCACCTCGCGCGAAAGCTCCTTGGAGAAATTCTCAACGATATATTGTATGGCAAGCGAGAGCATATCTTCCTGCTCACTCTCCACTCCAACCGACAACTTTACTGTATGCAAAGCCACGATAGAGCCATGTCTAAGGCGAATAAAGTTACAATACGCCTCATCATCGTCAACAAGCAGAGAGAAGATGTCGCAATCGACAATTTTTGCGCTGACAATCACCGAACGGCTCTGATAATTATCCAATGCATTGATACGTTGTTTATACGCCTGTGCCAACTCAAACTTCAGCTCCTCGGCAGCCACACGCATCCCTTGCTCCAGATAGTTACGCACAGGGCGCAGATTACCCTTCAGGATATCTTTCACCATATCAATCAGCTCCGAATACTCCGCCTCACTCTGCGCACCAACACATGGAGCCTTACAATTACCCAGATGGTATTGCAGACAGACGCCATAACGTCCTCGAGCAATGGCTTGAGGCGTAAGATTCAGTTTGCAGGTTCTCAGAGGAATAACCTCACGTATAAATTCCAGAATGGAGCGTTGCATCGAGATTGAGCCGTAGGGTCCGAAGTATTGCGAGCCATCATGACGCAACTGTCGGGTGGATTCCACACGCGGGAAAGGCTCTTTATTGATGACAATCCACGGATATGTCTTGTCGTCCTTAAGTAATATATTGTATCGCGGTTGCAGACTTTTGATGAGCGAATTCTCCAGCAACAATGCATCCTGCTCGCTCTGCACCACTATATGACGTATCTCGACCACCTGACGCACCAGCACCTGCACCTTTGCCGAATGATCCTTGTTTTTGACAAAGTAGGAACTCACACGCTTGCGTAACGACTTAGCCTTACCCACATATATGATCTTGCCCTGACGATCCAGAAACTGATACACGCCCGGGCTCAACGGTAAAGCCGCCACCTGCTCTTTGATATGTTCTTCACGACTGCTCATTCTTCCGAGTTTTACTCTTCAAACTCCTCCATTGCTGCCCAAAAGAGTCGATCCACCCTCTTGTCATGCTCCTCCACGGGCAGACGATCGACAACTTGGTGGGCAAAACATACTCCTACGGTATGGGCGCGAAAGCCTTGGCGGCTCAGATATCTGTCATAATATCCCTTGCCACGCCCCATACGCTCACCTTTTGGGGTAAAGGCAACACCAGGCACTATCATTAAATCTATCTGGCTCGCCTCGACCCTTTCACCCTGCACAGGCTCCATAACTCCCAAACTACCTTGAGCCATCAGATGTGGCAAAAAGTCATAGAACTCCATCCGCGATTCCTCGCCCGACTCCATGCGAGGCATCACAACTCGGCAACCAGCATCGAGAGCCGAATATGCCAACGGGAGTATATCTATTTCGTCATTCAAGGGATAAAACATCGCCAGCACCTTCACCTGCTGTGCCCAAATATATCGCTGCAAAAGATTCACCACCACCTGAGCCTCTTCTTCCTTTTGAGACTCACTCATGGCAGAAGTTTTGCATCGTATCTTGCTTCTTAGCTCTTTTTTATGCATCAGAGTCATTTAAATGTATATTTTGGTAACAAATTCGCCCTTTTGGGTATTGTTATTCTGCAAACAATTATTATCTTTGCATCATATTATGTGCATTTTCTAAACAAAAATAAATAAAATAAACTTAATCTTTAAATTATGAGCTGTTTTTTATGCAATTCATCTCTCGGTAAGAAGTTAGTGATGAGTGTAACAGGTTGTTGCCTCGTACTCTTCCTTCTTTTCCACATGTCAATGAACCTTGTGGCTTTGATTAGCCCAGCGGGTTACAACATGATCTGCGCATTCTTGGGTGCTAACTGGTACGCAGTAGTAGCTACAATCGGTTTGGCTGCACTCGTTGTGTTGCACTTCGTTTATGCGTTCATTCTTACAATCAACAACTACAAGGCACGCGGTGCGCAGCGTTACGCTGTGACTGTAAACGAGCCAGGTGTTGAGTGGGCTTCAAAGAATATGCTCGTTTTGGGTGTAATCGTAATTTTGGGTCTTTGCCTTCACCTCGTTCACTTCTGGTCAAAGATGATGCTTGTAGAGTTGATGGGTGCTGAGGCTACAATGATCGGCGATCAGTTGGTACACGCTACCGATGGTGCTGCCATCATCGCCTACACATTCTCTAACCCTATCAACGTAGTTCTTTACATCGTATGGTTGGTAGCTCTTTGGTTCCACCTCAATCACGGTGTATGGTCTATGGTACAGACTGTAGGTTGGGCAAACGACACATGGTATCCACGCCTTAAGTGCATCTCTAAGGTTGTTTCTACCCTCATCGTATTGGGCTTCATGGCTGTAGTAATTGTATTCTACTTCTGTGGCGATTGCGCAGCTTGCACAGAGGCTTGTTGTGCAGGTCACGCTCATTAATAATTCACTTTTGAACAATTAAAAATAAACAGATATGGCATTAAAGTTAGATTCTAAAGTTCCTGCTGGTGAGTTGTCTCAAAAGTGGAGCAATCATAAAGCAGCAATTAAGGTCGTAAGCCCAGCTAACAAGCGTAAGCTCGACATCATCATCGTTGGTACGGGTCTTGGTGGTGCATCTGCAGCTGCTTCACTTGGTGAGATGGGTTACAATGTAAAGGTATTCTGCATTCAGGATTCACCACGCCGTGCGCACTCTATCGCAGCTCAGGGTGGTATCAATGCAGCTAAGAACTACCAGAACGATAACGACTCAGTATATCGTCTTTTCTACGATACAATCAAGGGTGGTGACTACCGCGCACGTGAGGCTAACGTATATCGTTTGGCTGAGGTTTCAAATCTCATCATCGACCAGTGCGTAGCTCAGGGTGTACCTTTCGCTCGTGAGTACGGCGGTCTTTTGGCTAACCGTTCGTTCGGTGGTGCTCAGGTATCTCGTACTTTCTATGCTCGTGGTCAGACCGGTCAGCAGCTTTTGCTCGGTGCATACGCAGCATTGAACAAGGAGATCGCAGCAGGTTCTGTTAAGAGCTACCCACGTCATGAGATGTTGGATATCGTAATCGAGGATGGCGAGGCTAAGGGTATCATCG
>JAFXLG010000012.1 GCA_017531305.1 Alistipes sp. | reverse complement strand
TTCCACCTCTTCCCATTCCGAACAGAGAAGTTAAGCTCACTCACGCCGATGGTACTGCCTATTTAGGTGGGAGAGTAGGTAGCCGCCTCTTCAAGCCGAGTCCTATAAGGGCTCGGTTTTTTTGCATATATATGTCAATTGTCTCTGGGGCGTAATCTCTTTTGCGAGGCGGCTTGAATCGGCGGCAGCCGCCGACTTTTATGTTACCCACCCTCCTAAATCCTCCCTCCTGTGAGGGAGGACTTTTGTTTTGCCGAGTCGGAAAATCTCAACCCGCTTGAAGAGGCGGCAAGCCGCACCGATATTGACATTCCCTCCCCTCTGTCTCTCCATTTGGGAAGACACAAGGTCTTCCCTTGCCTGCTCTCGTTCGGCAAAGTCAAAATAAATTTGCCTCTGCCCTCACTTACTCGCAGTCTTGACAAAGGGGAGCTATAAATCTTGGTGCTATATACCTTATATATATTATATGTAAATTTATCTCCTATGCTGAGGCACGCCAATCGAAGCCGAGAATTTGATTTATTGTATATTTTTATGTGGAAATAATTTAACCGAAAATAAATACCTATAATATATAAATATATATATTGACGACATATTTTGTCGTGATAGTGTACTATCTTTGTAGAAAATAATACAAATGGACATAGTAGCATTGATTAAAAGGATAGTTAGACTTACCAATAAGTTCAGTTCTCCAAATACTAAATTGGACAAGGATGAACTATTGAAATATATGGCACAAGGTCTTGGGGGTAATAGTAAGGGAATTACGCTTCGAACATTACAACGAGATTTTGATGTAATATATGATATATTCCAGATAAGAATTGGATATTGTAGAAAACGCAAAGGCTACTGTGTTTTGGATAAGGGTATAATGGCTCATGAATATGAAAGGTTACTACAAAGTTTTGAACTATTAAGCCGTATAGATGATAATGCTTTGGTGAGTTGCGTGCAGTCGGAACATCGATTGCCACCCATTGGTGATTCATTCCATGAAATATTATCTGCAATTAGAAATAGAAGGATGATAGAAATTGCTTACGAGCATTATCGTAATGCAAATAAGTCTATGATTCATATATTATCACCTCACCTTTTGAAGGAGTCTCAACATCGGTGGTATGTTATTGGGTATAATGAAGTAGAAGAATTAAGAGTATATGCTTTGGAGCGAATAAAAGGTGTTAATATCTTGGAACATCGCAAATTCAAGTCCAAACCAATAGAGGAGATAAAGCAATTGTTTACAGAAAGTTTCGGAATTTGGGTTGATAATAAGCAGGAGGTTGAAGATATCGTTATTAAATATGATAAACTTGATGGTTCATTTGTAAAGAGCCTCCCACTGCATCTCACCCAACGAGTCTTGGCGGAGGATGAAAACTCGGTAACTATTGGATTGCAACTGAGAATTACGAATGATTTTGTAATGGCGTTGCTTGCACGTAGTCGCTCGATAGAGATTATAAAACCAATATCTCTGCGACAGCGCGTATATAATACTCTGTGTGATGCGGTTGAGAGAAATAGAGTTTAGATTATGGAGGAGAGAACAGATTTGCAAGACCTAATATCTTTTTCGTTGTATTTCGCAAAGCCATTTTTCTATGTGGTGATGTTGTATGCTGTTGTTGCAGTTGCCTATGATGAGTGGTCTCGGCTGCAACCTTTGCCACAAACGCAAGAGTCGCATTGGCTAAATTATGACCCCACTAAACGAGCGGAGGATGTTGCAGAGTTGGACTATGAGAGTAGGTTGATTCGTTATCGAATATATCTCCGAGAGAATGAAAAAGATGAAATAAATAGGATTGATCCAAAAGTATTTATTGACGTTGGAGATTACATTGATTGGTATGATGTATCGGACTACTACGATTTATACGAGTATTATCACGACTAAAATCTATAAACTATGGACACACTTAAACAAAAAATCTACAACGTATTAGCCACCATTGGATATAAGGATGTCAAGATGGCTGATACAATTAACTTGAATTTAGAAACCGTTAAAGATGGCGAGAAGGTTTTGTTTGTAACTCTTATTGAGGAATTTACGCATTGTGAGAGTTATATGCGCTATGCTCTTCAAAAGGCTCGCTCTGGTGGCTATAATGCAATTAATTTTGTAGCACAATCTGCGAGATTAATGGATATTTTTGATGAGTTGGAATTAGATGAGTATTGCGACAACTTAACAATAGAGTGGATAATATTAAAGTAAAATAATGAGTATGAATAATTTACGGTTTATTAAATTTGATCCAATTATAGATTCATTTAATAGTATTAGTGGACAAAATGGTATTTACATCGTTGTTTTGCGAGAAGGATGCAATTTGCCTAAGACTATGTATCAACCAATATTCCAACTTTATGAGAATTTAAGAGTTATATATGTAGGTCAGACAAAAGATGGGTTATATTCTCGCATAGGTAAAAAGCATTTTAATGGAACAGGAGGAAGTTCTACATTGCGTAAAAGTATAGGTTGCTTATTAGGTTTTCCTCTTATTCCTCGTAGTAAACGTAACCCTAATGATGGTAAGACAACCTTTGAAAAATCAGATGAATCTAAGTTGAGTGAGTGGATGAAAAAGAATTTGATAGTATATTATGTGCCAATATCATCGAATATAGATGACGAGGAGTATAAATTGATTCATTTCTATTCTCCACCTTTAAATATACAAGGTGTTCCATGCGATGGTAACCAAAGTTTTCGTAAGGAGTTATCTTTATTGCGCTCAAAAAAAGGGTAGATAATAGCCTTTATTACCAATTTCAAAATGTTTTTTTGTCAGTAGGCGGGAGTTTCACAACTCCCGCCTATGTTTTGTCTATATCTATCATTTACTACCACATACATATCCACTAATAACAAAGACCACCCTTGCGGGGTGGCCTTGTGCTTTGAACGCAGTAGTAACGCGTACTACTTTGAAACGCGACGCTCCTTGATACGAGCCTTCTTACCTGTGAGGTTACGCAAGTAGTAGATACGTGCACGGCGCACAACACCATACTTGTTTACCTCGATGTGGTCGATGTGTGGAGAGTAGAGTGGGAAGATACGCTCAACGCCTACACCGTTAGAGATCTTACGGATTGTAAACATCTTAGTCTTGCCTGTACCCTTGATCTGGATAACTACACCACGGAAGCTCTGCAAACGCTCCTTGTTACCCTCTACAATACGATAAGTTACGGTGATAGTATCACCAGCAGCGAACTGAGGCACATCTGCCTCGCTCTTTGTCCACATCTGCTCGTTCACGAGCTTAATGATTGCATCCTTGTTCATTGTTGCAACAAAATATAAAAAGTTAAATCGTTCAACATTATCGCTGCGATAGGTCTACCATACTGCCCATTGGCTCGTAATCCCAAGCGGATGCTGCCTCACGGCATAGACCGCTTATCTAACCTTACGCCCTATATAAGAGGTTGATACGGATTGCAAAGATAGATATTTTTGTGCAAAAAATACTTTATAGCATAAAAAAACGCCCCTCGGAGAGTCAAAAATGTCAATTTGTTGTAATTTTGTGCAACAAAACATATAATTCACTATGGCTAAACTCTTTTCGATATCGACTTTACGCCCATTGGACTATATCCTTATCGTTGGTCCGATTGCCACAGCTACAGCATATACTCTCCTGACGGGCGAGTTTGATGCGTTGGGATTCATCGTCTTGGTGGCGGGTGTAATGGGCGTGGTGCTGAGTGCCAATCGCAGTATTTTAAACTTCTTTTTCGGACTGATCAATGTAGGACTCTATGGTTATATCGCCCTCAAGTCGCAGTATTATGGCGGTGCGGCATTGCATCTTTTGTACTATGTTCCGATGCAGTTTGTGGGCTATTGGGCATGGCGCAGGCGTAAGGACGCGGGCGATGAATCGAAGGTACAGTCGCGCAGCATGACACGCCGTCAGATGGCTCTCTGGGGTGTAGTGACAGTTGTTGCTTCGGCTGTTTTGTGGTGGATTTTGGCTACCTATACCGATGATTCGCAACCCCTGAAAGATGCCGCGATTACCGTTATAGCCGTTGTGGCTCAGTATCTTATGACTTGTGCCTATTGGGAGCAGTGGTTCCTGTGGCTGGCGATTAACCTGCTGAGTGTGACTCTCTGGACCGTAGCGACCATCAATGGCGAGCCTCACGCAGCCTTAATGGTTGTCAAGTATGCTTTCTATACTATAAATGCTGTCAATGCTATCTACATCTGGCGGAAAAAAGCTGTCTAACATAGTGATTTTGGTGTTACGCTCACTTTCAAAATCCTCATTTACGCAGAGGTAAACTGCGGATTCTCAAGTCTCGCGTGCCTGTGCGTCTAAAATTCCTCTTTAGAAAATAGCTAATGCTACGCAGTTGATTGCCGCCAAGAGTAACATCGCGCGGTAAAGAATCTCGGTGAATCCTACGCCCAAACGTACGAAAATCAGAGGTATAAGCATAGCCGCAGGTGTGGCGATGATGGCGAATGTTGTGGCGGTGGAGCTTGGCATGAGCAACATCGAAATCGTAGCGATGAGCAACAGCGAATTAAAACGCATGATTGCACGCGACTTGACCTTCAGCGAGTATTTATCCGAGATGATGAGCGAAATAGAGCAGAGTATCATCAGCAGAATCACACCCAAAAGCAACACACTTGCAGGGTTGAGTGTGCTGAATAGGCTGAACTCGCTTGGCGTTAGCAGTGTTTCATATATATTCTCGGCAGGAGTCAGAAAACCATTACCAGCGCACCAGCTCCAATAACACAATGCCGCTGTAGGCAACAGTAGGCTGGCAAGCGTCACTACCAAATCTCGCCAAGTGTTACGCACCAAGAAAATTATTACGGGCAACACAGCGAGCAAAATGGCTGTCGGAGCATAAATCAGCGGTAGAATTCCGAATGCCAACATCGAAAGCGAGAGGTCGCTAAAGCTCTTTGAGCGCATCACGCAACGGTGTATATACTTGGTCGCCAAGAGCATCACCAGCGCAACGCACATCGAGAGCAGGTAATCCTTGCTGATCATAATGCACGAAGCCACAGCTCCGAAGATCGGAATAGCCATAAGCGTGTAGGCAGGGTAAATCGAGTATCTTGCTCCAAATCGTCCCACCATCATACCTGCCATCATGATGAATGCTCCCCAGATCAAAGCCGAGAATGTAGGTATCATGCTCTGCAATTGTTGCAACCATGCTCCGATGGGTGTTGCCACATTGGGTATGGTCTCATCTCCCGAGGGGAAATAGATGGATCTCAGGGTAGTGATCGTTGCGATGAGCAGAAGTGTGATCGAGAGATCGAAAACTCTATGTTGTACTGCGTGTTTAGCCATAAGTCGTAGTGAAAAAAGGTGACAAGCGAGGCGACCATGCCTCGTTAACTCTCCACAAAAATAGCAAAAAAATGCAACAAAACCCTCGATAAAATAATTTTTGCTGCCAAAATCAAGCAACTTCTAAAATCTTTCTCGTATCTTTGCTTATATGCTTGAAAACTCTTTCCAAACCTCACTTCTTGAGGCAGGCTGTGATGAGGCGGGACGCGGTTGCTTGGCGGGCAGTGTCTTTGCGGCGGCGGTTATTCTGCCTCCCGACTTTTTTCACCCGCTGCTCAACGACTCGAAGCAGATGACCGAGCGTCAGCGCAATGAGCTGCGCCCCATCATCGAGCGCGAGGCTGTGGCGTGGGCTGTGGCGGAGGTTACGGCGGAGCGTATTGATCAGATCAATATCCTCAAGGCATCCTTCGAGGGTATGAATATAGCGGTCAGCCGTCTTAAGGTAAAGCCTGAGTTTTTGGCTATTGACGGCAATCGTTTCTACCCAGCGAGCGATATCCCCTATAAGTGCATAGTCAAAGGCGATGGCAAGTATGCCAATATCGCGGCGGCATCGGTCTTGGCTAAGACTCACCGCGATGAATATATGATGCGCCTGCATGAGGAGTATCCTCAATATGGTTGGGATGGGAATAAGGGTTATCCCACCAAAAAACATCGCCTTGCGGTCAGAGAGTATGGCTTGACACCCTATCACCGCAAGACGTTTAACTGCGCTCCCGAACAGTTGGAGCTTTTTTAGACTTCGTTACTTCTTAAACTCGTTGAACTCGATGGCAATGCCCTCCTCTTCGACAAAAGCCAAGAGCATATGTCCCATATCGAATGGACCGAAGAGTAGCTTTGCGTCCTTGATAGCCTCATCGAGATTCTCCACCTCGTATGCGATGTGAGCCTGATCGATCATCAACTGTGGCAGCGGTGTGTCTGGCTCGAAATAGAGAAATTCTATTTTATTGGGGCTCTGCGAGCAGTCGGTGATATATACCTTCAAAGGCTCGGCATAGATCATGCCCTCCATCTTCTCCTTGAGTGGAATACCCACGTGATTAAATTTTCTCATTGTTCTGAAATTTTTAGGGTTTTTGTTTACGTTGATAAACAAAGTTACGATGAAAAAATGTGAATCGCAACAGGCAGGAAAAGAATATTTTTTTACCTTTGTGGTAAGGTAAGCGTTTATTAGGATAATTTGGGCAGACGCCGAGACTCTGCCATAGAAGTTTTTTAAGATGAATAAAGAGAGATTGATATTTGTAACCAACGATGACAGCTTTCGAGCCAAAGGCTTTGCTGCTGCCATAGAGGTGGCTCGCGAATTTGGAAGGGTTGTTGCCGTAGCTCCCGAATCGGTGCAGAGTGGCAAGAGCCAAGCCATCACCATATACGACCCTTTGTACCTTGAGCCTCGCCATGAGAGTGAAGGTGTGGAGATTTACTCCTTGTCGGGTACTCCTGTCGATTGCGCCAAGTTTGCCTTTGACCATATGTTCCGTGGGCAAAAGGTCGATTTGGTCATTTCGGGTATAAATCATGGCTCTAATGCTGGTACCAATGTCCTCTATTCGGGTACTATGGGAGCCGCCATCGAGGGTAGTTTCTATGGATGTCCTGCGGTGGGCTTGTCGCTGACGGATCACGATGCCGAAGCCGATTTCGAGGCAGCGAAGCACTATGCGCGAGAGATTATCTCGTGGGTGTTGAATAACCCTGCGGGCGAAAATCTCTGCCTGAACGTCAATGTTCCTAATATCCCTCTTTCGGAGATTAAGGGTATGAGGATATGTCGTCAATGTCGAGGAATTTGGCTCGATGAGTTTGCCCCCATGCCACAGCAGGATAATAAGCGTGGCTACATGATCAGCGGAGCATTCTCCAATGAGGAGCCCGAAGCCCAAGATACCGATGAATGGGCTTTGGCGAATGGCTATGTGTCGATAGTGCCTGTGCAGATTGATATGACACACTATAAGCAGATGGAGTATCTGGAGCGAATGATCGGATAAGCTCTGTCGGTAGAATGAATAATCACCAAAAACAATAAACCTATGACTATCCGCTTTTTGTTATATGTGGCAATCATAGTTCAGTTCATTGCCATGTATTATGCCGTACGATTGGTGCGTGCTACCAAATATAACTCGATATGGATTCTGTTCATCATCGGATTTATCTTGCTGGCAGGTCAACGCTTGTTGCAGCTATGGATGAGCTATGGTCATCCTATGCCTGTGGTTACCATGGTGTGGTTCGATATCATAGTTTCGATATGTATCTCGGCAGGTGTGGTGTTGCTCGATAAGTTGATAATTTATATAGACCGTCTGAATCACCATCGCCAGCTTACCGATAAGCGTATCCTCACTGCGGTGTTGCGTGCTGAGGAGAAGAGCCGCGCCAATTTCTCCAAGGAGTTGCACGATGGCTTGGGTCCTCTGCTCTCTTCGGCGAAGATCTCGCTCTCGTCTCTCTCGAAGAGTCAGATGGATCCCTCAAGTCGCGAGATTCTCAATAACACGCTCTATGTAGTGGAGGAGGCGGTGCGTTCACTTCGTGAGATCTCCAACAATCTCTCGCCACACGTCTTGGCAGATTTCGGTCTGGCGCGCGGCGTGCAGAATTTTATCGACCGTTCATCCTCGTTGCATAAGGTGAAGATCGCCTTTGCCACCAATCTGCGTTCGGATCGTTACGATACCGATATCGAGGTTATCATGTATCGAGTGGTGTGTGAGTTGATCACCAATTCGCTCAAACATTCGGGATGCAGTGAGATACGTCTATCGCTCTCGACTTCGGGCGATGAGCTGGAGTTGCAGTATAGCGACAATGGTCGGGGTTTCGACCCTCAGGCGATGATGGATTGCGGCATGGGACTATCGAACATCAATTCGAGAGTCAACAGCCTGAATGGTCAATTCCAGATCTCATCATCAAAGGGCAAGGGTATGCGAGCTTCGGTAAAGGTGAACGTGCGTGGCGCACGAAGCCTTGAGGCAACTCCTTCGACCATAGATAAGCAGAGTCACGAGCGCCGCCATAAAAACAAGCAGAAGAGATGATTCGCATAGCTCTGGTAGATGATCACTCGCTCTTTAGGCGCGGGATGCGGATGTTGCTCTCATCGCAACAAGATCTTGAAGTAGTCTTGGAGGCGGGTAGCGGAGAGGAGTTTCTGCACTCTCTGGCTGAGTGTGGGGTAGATGTGGTCTTTATGGATTACTCTATGCCAGGGATCAATGGTGCCGAAACCACCCAAAGGGCGTTGGCTTTGGATCCTCAGCTCAAGGTCATCTCGCTCTCGATGTTTGGCGATAATGCCTACTACTCGAAGATGGTGGAGAGTGGTGCAAAGGGATTCCTGCTTAAGGACTCGGAGTTTGACGAGGTGTTGCTTGCCGTAAAGACAGTCTTTGAGGGTGGCACATATTTCAGTCCTCAGCTCATGGAGTCAATCTCGTTTGCCAAGACCTCCGATCCCTATTCTGTGGGTGGCGAGATTGCCGAGGAGGATAGGCTCTCGGAGCGCGAGGTTGAGATTCTGGTGGGTATCTGTCAAGGTCTGTCCACTCAGGAGATTGCCGATAAACTCTATATCTCGAAGCGTACGGTGGATAAACATCGCGCCAATATCTTAGAAAAAAGTGGTTCGAAAAATACCGCCAGCTTGGTGGTCTATGCCATCAAGTATGGATTGGTAGAGATATAATTCAAAATTTTGCTTTGGGCTGATGGTGGCTATTAGTAAATAAGGTGAGCCATATTCGGAGGAAAAATAAAAAATCAGGGTTGTCACGAGAAAAACTCGGACAACCCTGATTCTATTTCTGTGCGGGAGATTTTACTCCTCGTCCTCAGACTCTGCCATAGTGGTATATACGTTCACTACGTCATCGTCCTCCTCCAACTTCTCCTGCAACTTCTCTACATCGGCACGCTGCTCTGCAGTAAGCTCCTTGGTGTCGGTAGGGATGCGTACACCCTCACCCGATACAAGCTCGTAGCCCATATCCTCGATCCACTTCTGGACAGCACCGAATGACTCGTAAGGTGCGCTCACTGTTACCTCGCCCTCCTCGTGGAAGAACTCGTCAACACCCAAGTCGATCATCTCCAACTCCATCTCCTCGAAGTCAACGCCCTCCGCAGGCTTGAACTTGAAGATACACTTATGCTCAAACATAAATGCCACAGATCCTGAGTTACCCAATGAGCCACCGCACTTGTTGAAGTACATACGCACGCTGGCAACAGTACGGTTGGTGTTGTCGGTAGCAGTCTCTACCAAAAATGCTACACCGTGAGGACCGTATCCCTCATAGATCATCTCCTTGTAGTCTGCCGCATCCTTATCGGTAGCACGCTTGATGGCGCGCTCGATATTCTCCTTAGGCATATTCTCAGCCTTGGCGTTCTGGATCAAGATACGCAAACGAGTGTTTGAAGAAGGATCTGAACCCGATGCCTTAACAGCGATCTCAATCTCCTTACCGATCTTGGTGAAGACGCGAGCCATGTGACCCCAACGCTTCATTTTTCTTGCTTTACGATACTCAAAAGCTCTTCCCATAGTATTATATTTTTGTTATTATTTTCTCAGATGGTCGCAAAATTACGAAAATAATTGTCAACAAGCAACCCGTATTGTCAAAAAACTCTATATCTAAACCTCTGCTCTATGGAAAAATCACTATTTTTGCACTATAATTAAACTATTTTATATGGAAAAGGAACTTCAAGCGGCACTTGAGGTGCTACGTGATGGCGGACTAATTCTCTATCCGACAGATACAGTCTGGGGTGTGGGTTGTGATGCAACCAATGCCGAAGCAGTTGAGAAAATCTATAAACTAAAGCGCAGCGAGAACAAGACTTCGATGATTGTGCTGTGTCGCGATGCCGACATGGTCGTAAGATATGTCAATAAAGCTCCTGGCATAGCTTTCGAGGTTATGGAGTTGAGCGAAAAACCTCTTACGCTGATTTTGGAGGGAGCTACAGGTGTGGCAAAGAATCTCATCCCCGAGGAGGGTACACTCGGCGTACGTGTCCCACGCCATGATTTCTGTTATCAGCTCCTGCGCCGTTTCGGCAAACCTATCGTCTCGACCTCGGCAAACATCTCAGGAGAGCAGACCCCCATGAAGGGTTTGCAGGAGGTGAGCCGCGAGATTGTCGAGGGGGTGGATTTTGTGGTTAATCCTCGTTTTCAGGGCAAACCTACTTGCAAGCCAAGCTCTATCATGTCGTTTGGCGAGCATGGCGAGGTGAAGATAATCCGTCAGTAGAGAGATGGCACTTTTGATCAAGACTCCGATTCAGATGCGCTTTTCGGATGTCGATTCATTTTCTCATGTGAGCAATGTGGCGCAACAAGTATATTTCGATCTTGGCAAGACCGATCTATTTCGCGAGCTGTGGCTCCTTTCGGGCGAGATTGAGCGAGTTCCAGCCGTTACGGTCTCCGTTAAGACAGATTTCATGGCTCAAGTATTCTTTGGCGATGAGTTAGAAGTTACAACTCAAGTCGAAGCTATTGGGCATAAGAGCCTTACGCTCTGCCAGCGTCTGATGCGTGGTGAGCAATGTTGCAGTGAGAGCCACTCGGTGATGGTCTGTTTCGATAAGTCGCGTGGCGAAAGCCGCGAAGTGCCTGCGGCGTGGCGCGATATTATCGGGATTTAATAGCCTTTTTTTGCGGATTTTTCATTAAATTCGCGTATCGTTTTGCCTAAGTTAGGAGTTGTCTCCTAAGTTGAGGCATAGAGAAGAATGATAATTAAAACTACTACACATATGATTACTTTTTTGATTTGTTTATCGCTTTTGGTTTTGGCGTATATCTTCTATGGTCGCTATCTGGAGCATGTATGCCAAATCGATTCTAAGGCGGAGGTGCCATCTAAGCGTCTTTATGACGGCGTAGATTATATCCCATTGCCACGTTGGCGTACCTTCCTCATCCAGCTGTTGAATATCGCGGGTGTGGGTCCTATCTTCGGTGCTATCATGGGAGCTTGTTTCGGTCCTGTGGCATTTTTGTGGATTACGTTGGGTGGTATCTTCATGGGTGCCATGCACGACTATATCTCAGGTGTGATTGTCTTGCGTCACGATGGCTTGAGCTTGCCAGAGATCATAGGTCACTACCTTGGCAACAATGTCCGTCAGGTGATGCGAGTATTCTCTATCTTCCTGTTGGTGCTGGTGGGTGCTGTATTTATCCTCTCGCCTGCGGGAATCCTTGCAAATCTTGCCCCTGCGGTGCCTCGTATAGGCTGGGTGATTTTGATTATTATATATTACTTCATAGCTACGCTCCTGCCTGTAGATAAGGTCATTGCTAAGATCTATCCTCTGTTCGGCGCGGCATTGATCTTTATGGCAGCAGGTTTGTTGTGGGTAATCCTTACGGGAGATTATACTGTGCCTGACCTTACATTCGACACGTTGAAGAATTATCAGCCCAATGCCGATAAGATGCCTATCATGCCAACCTTGTTTATCTCTATCGCCTGTGGTGCTATCTCGGGTTTCCACGCTACACAGTCTCCGCTAATGGCGCGTTGTGTGAATAATGAGAAGGAGTGCCGCAAGGTGTTCTATGGCTCGATGATCACCGAGTCTATCATCGCTCTGATTTGGGCTGCTATCGCCATGGCATTTTTCCATGGTCCTGATAGCTTGGCGGCAACTCTTGCCGAGCATGGTGGTGATGCTGGATGGGCAGTGAATAATATCTCGGTCACTACACTTGGCATTGTGGGTGGTATTTTGGCTATGTTGGGAGTTGTGGCAGCTCCTATCACTTCGGGCGATACTGCTTTCCGTTCGGCTCGATTGATTATTGCCGATATCTTCAACATCGAGCAGAAGAGCATCGCTCGCCGCTTGATGATCTCCATCCCATTGTTTGCAGTAGGTGTAGGTATCACGCTTGTCGATTTTGATGTTATCTGGCGTTACTTCGCATGGTCAAATCAGACTTTGGCGGCGGTGGTATTGTGGGTAATCGTATGTTACCTCTACCTGCGTAAGCGTAACTATTGGGTAGCTCTGTTGCCTGCTCTGTTTATGACCTATATCGTCTCATGCTTTGTCTTTACATCAAACCAGTTTGTCGGTATGGGTTCAACTCCATTGGCATACGGTTTGGCAGGTGTGTTGACATTTGTGGTCGGTGTTGCGATGTGCATAAAGCTCAAGCGTGATGGCAAGAGTCGAAATTAAGCCCCTAGGTGGTGGCGTGATGCGAGTCGAGGGTGTAGATTATACCCGCTTGTTGCGCCAAGTCGAGGAGAAAGAGCTTAAAGGACGGTATGCTGTAGCTTGCGAATTGCGTTTCGATGCGGTACAAAAATTTCTGGATCTGGCAGGCGAGGAGCCTTTGACCTTAGATTGGGAAGATAAGAACTCGCGGGCGTTGATCGAGCTATTCTATCGCTCGGCTTCGGATCATCTGCAGATCGGTGAGGTCGAGATGGCTGTGGCATTGTGGGAGTGTGTGACGGATTTTGACGAGGAGGATCATTTCGAAGCCAACGTGATGCTTGCCTTTAGTTACGTGTCGTTGGAGGATTGGGATTGTCTGGAGTCGGCTCGTTTTTCGATCTCGCCCAAGACTCCAGAGTATCATCTCCTGACGTTGTGGGAGAGTTATATGCGTAGCGGCGAGCTTGAGAAGGGGGTTTTGCAGGAGCTGAGTTCTCGCCACAGAGAGTGGTGGGAGGAGTTTATCGCCGAGCAGCACCCTGTCGATGAGGCATATCGGGCAGATTGTCGTTCGGAGCATCCTAATAAAAAGACCGAAGCACGCGAGTTTTGGTTTGCCACAGAGCCTTTGTGGGAGATGCATGTAGAGTTTATCGAAAAGATTAGAAAAAGTTGATTTATATGAAGAGGGTAATGTTGTTGGTGGTGGCACTCGTTGGCGTAGTGTCGCTGTATGGTGCCGAGCGAGAGAGAGTAAATGGTATTAATTACCGTGCCGATGATGAGTATTCGCAGAAGATGTGTCGCGTGGATGTGAGCTACGAGAAGGGAGCTAAGGATCGCCCCGTTATCGTGTGGTTCCATGGTGGCGGTCTTACCGGTGGTGGCAGAGATATTCCACAGCCCACGCTTCAGGATGGAGCAGTGGTAGTAGGTGTGGGCTATCGTTTCTCGCCTCATGTCAAGGTTCGGCAGATTATAGACGATGCGGCGAAGGCTGTGGAGTGGGTATTCAATAATATCGAGCAGTATGGCGGCAGTCGCGAAAAGATATATCTGGCAGGTCATTCGGCTGGCGGTTATCTGGTGAGCATGGTCGCTCTGGATAAGAGCTATTTGGCGAAGTATTGTCTCGATGCCGATAAGTTGGCGGGTGTGATCCCATTCAGCGGTCAAGCCATCACCCACTTCGAGGAGAGACGCTCAAGGGGTATTTCAGACAAGCAGCCAATCGTGGATAGCCTTGCTCCGATGTATCATGTCAGAGCCGATGCTCCTCCTATCTTGATCTTGTCGGGCGATAGGGAGCTGGAGATGTTGGGCAGATACGAGGAGAATGCCTATATGTGGCGTATGCTACGTTTGGTAGGGCATAAGGATGTGACGCTGTATGAGTTGGATGGCTATGGTCACAATATGTGTGACCCGGCGTATGCCCTGATGCTTAAGTTTATTCGTGAACACGAAGAAAAGAGATAACATGGAACAAAAAAATAGTTTGCTTTCTCGGCTGATGACTCGCCGCGAGGCTTTGGGCTCTATGGCTGCGGGCGTTGTGGCGGGAGCATTGGGGCTCTCGGCGTGTGGCAATGCAAAAAAGTCGGAGCCGATGGCTGACGTGGAGCAGGTGCATGGCAAGGTGACTTGTCGCCGTAATCCTAAAAATGGCGATCAGATCTCGTTGTTGGGCTTTGGTTGTATGCGTTTCCCGACCATCGGGGGCGATCGTTATACGGGAAGTATAGATGAGGAGCCTACACGCAAGATGGTGGAGTATGCCTACTCGCGTGGAGTGAACTATTTTGATACGGCGTGGATGTATCATAAGGGCGAGAGCGAGGCGATGATCGGCTCGATTCTGAAGCAATATCCACGCGAAAGTTTCTTCTTGGCAGACAAGATGCCACCTTCGGCAAAGACTCTGCAGGAGGCTAAGGAGATCTTCTCTACACAGCTGGAGCGTTGCGGAGTGGAGTATTTCGATTACTACCTTTGCCATAGTATTTCGCGCCAATATGTATTCCAGAATCTCTATATTGATCAAGGCGTGCTGGATTTCCTTTTGGAGCAGAAACGTCAGGGGCGGATACGCCAGTTGGGCTTCTCGTTTCATGGCGATCTGCCACTTTTCGAGTGGCTCTTGAGTCAGCCCGTGGAGTGGGATTTTGTGCAGATTCAGATGAATTGGCTCGATTGGCGAGACGAAAAACGTATCGCCGAGGAGTTGTATAATCGTCTGGCGGAGCGTAAGATCCCAGTCATCGTGATGGAGCCTATACGTGGCGGCTCACTCATTGATCTGCCGCCGCAGGTTGAGGAGTTGCTTTCGGCAAACGATCCCGAGATGACGGCTGCCGAATGGGCGTTGAAGTTCTGCGCATCGTATCCTTATGTCTTATCAGTTTTAAGCGGTATGACGCTGATGGATCATGTGGTGGAAAACTGCCAAACATTCATCGACTTCAAGCCTCTGAGTGAGGAGCAGATTGAGCTTCTGCATCAAGCGGCGGATCTCTATAAGATGGGTCGCCGCATAGATTGCACCGATTGCCTCTATTGTATGCCATGCCCCTATGGGGTGGATATTGCAGGTATCTTGAGGGTATATAACAAGTGTGTGGCGGATATGACTCTGCCAAATCCAAATATGCGTCACGATGAGGAGTATTTGCGCCGCAGACGTATCTTCCTGAATCGCTATCGCAACAATGTGAAGGAGTCAGCACGTGCCGATCACTGCGTGGGGTGTGACGAGTGTTCTCCAAAATGCCCTCAAGGGTTGATGATCCCACATCAGATGGAGCGCATAGATAAATTGGTTGAAGAGCTAAGACGTAGCGTAATAGAGTAGTGCCATGAGAAAGAATATATATAGAAGGATAAGATATGCAGTCTCGTTGCTTTGCCTGCTATTGCTTGTTGCCACATTCTCGGATTGGGGCAATGATCTGATTGAGATTGACTCGTTGCGTAGATTGGGCATGAAGCTCACTTCGCTGCAATTCATTCCCGCCCTGTTGAGTGTCAGCATGGGCGTTGTGGTGGGGATTTTGGTCCTGACTCTGCTCTTTGGCAGAATCTATTGCTCTACACTTTGTCCTTTGGGTACGATGCAGGATGGTGTGAATTGGCTGCATAAGCGCAGGGATAAGAAGGCTGCGTTGCGTTTTGGATTCCATAAGCCAAACAAATGGCTACGCTATGGAGTGCTTTTGGTGTCGGTAGGTTTTATCGCTGCGGGAGTTGGCGTTGGCGTAGCTTTGATAGATCCCTACAGCATCTTTGGCAGAATCATCTATCAGGGTTTCCGCCCTATAGTGCAGGCGATAAATAATGTGCTTGCGGTGTTTGTGGGCGATTGGTTTGGTCGTGAGCCTATCACTGTGTCGTGGTTGAGCTTTGTCGTGGCTCTGGTGATGATGCTTTTGATTGGGGTGTTGGCATGGCTTAAGGGTCGCCGATATTGTACAGCGTGGTGTCCTGTGGGAACTCTGCTGGGCGAGGTGAGTCGATTCTCGCTTGTCAAGATTGACATCAATACCGAAAAATGTACTTCGTGTGGCGTGTGTGGTCGCAAATGTAAGGCTGAGGCTATAGACACAGCCAATCATCGGGTCGATCCTTCGCGTTGCGTGGTTTGCTTCGATTGTATAGATGATTGCTCGCAAGGGGCAATATCGTTTGGCGTGGGAGGTGCATCGTCTCGAAGTAAAGTGGCTGAGCATCAAGTAAAAATAGATAAGCAGAGTGGCGTTTCTCGTAAAGCCTTTCTATCGACTGTGGCGGCATTTGCGTCAGTGCCTGTTATGCAGGCTCAAAGACGTGGCGAGGCGGCAGGTCGGGCTATGCAACATGGCTCTCATGGAGAGCATGGCGGTCATGGCGGGCAAAATGGTGGTGCGCACAAGCGAGGTCCGCGACCCATAGCTCCTCCTGGGGTGGGAAGCATCGAGAATCTGCAAGCCAAGTGTACGGCGTGCAACCTCTGCATCTCGAAGTGTCCGACTCAGGTCTTGCAACCAGCCATTTGGGAGTATGGTCTGCAGGGAATCATGCAACCAACGCTCAAATTCGATAAGGGTTATTGCCTATATGACTGCACTCTTCGTGGTGAGGTTTGTCCTACGGGAGCCATAGAGTTGCTGGGGCGCGAGCAGAAGAAGATGACGCGTCTGGGACATGCCGTATTTTTGAAGGATCGTTGCGTGATTACCACTGATAACCGTGAGTGCGGAAATTGCGCCGAGCATTGTCCTGCCGAGGCTATCAAGATGGTGCGTTCGGCGGTGGATCGCAAGAAGTATCCTCAGATCGAGAAGGCTTTGTGTATCGGTTGTGGAAAGTGTGAATATCTATGCCCTGCCAAGCCCGAAAAGGCTATTGTGGTCAAGGGTTTTAATCAACATAAGTGATTTTAGAAAAATGAAAAAGTTGTCTCTTTTTGTGATGTTGCTCATGTCGGCTCTTTTTATAGGCTGCAGCGAGCAGGAGGTATATCTGTTCTCATACTTTAAGGGTAATGGCGAAGATGGTCTGCATCTGGCTAAGAGCGAGGATGGTCGTAATTGGACTTCACTCAAGGACGATGCTTCGTTTCTGCAGCCAGAGTTGAGCCGCGATAAGCTGATGCGCGACCCATGTATCATTATTGGCGGTGACGGACTCTTCCACATGGTGTGGACTGTCAGCTGGACCGAGAATGGCATTGGCTACGCTTCGAGCAAGGATCTTATCACATGGTCCGAGCAGAAATTTATCCCTGTTATGGCGCACGAAGAGGGTGTGCGTAATTGCTGGGCACCTGAGATCACTTATGATAAGCAGAGTGGCGAATATATGATCTATTGGGCAGCTACCATTGATGGTCGTTTCGCGGAGACTGCCGAGCCTCGCGAAAGCAACCTATCGCATCGCATGTATGCCACTACGACCAAGGATTTCAAGACCTTCTCGCCTACATTCCTTCTCTATGATCATGGCTTTAGCGTGATTGACTCGACAATTATCCCCGATGCGGGTCGATTTGTGATGTTCCTGAAGGATGAGACTCGGTCGCCTGTGGCTCAGAAGAATATCCGAGTGGCTTATGCTGAGCGTCTGCAAGGTCCATACACCGCACCTTCGGAGCCTATCACTGGAAATTATTGGGCTGAAGGTCCTACCACACTTCGTGAGGCTGACGGCTCGTGGGTGGTCTATTTTGATAAATACAGCGAAGGTAAATATGGTGCTGTGCGCTCTCTGGATCTAAAGAATTGGGTGGATATCTCGGATGAGATCTCTATCCCTAAAGGTCTGCGTCACGGCACAATCTTCAAGGTTAAGAAGTCTGTGGTGGATAAGATCGAGGCGTTGTAACGCATGGTGGCGGAAAGAATGAGGTTATAAGTTGCGCTATAGCAAATAAAGGTATATCTTTGCCCCAGAAATAAATTGATTTTGGATATGAAAAGAACTATAATTTTATTAACACTCTTTTTTGCGACTCTCTCCCTCTCTGGAGCGATGGCTCAGGAGCAGGCTGCCAGCGAGAGCTTCCCTATGATAACCATCCCTGAGAGCATCACAGCCCCTCTGGAGCGTGCCGCATATCTTAGTGAGCACTATTGGGAGAAGGCTGATTTCAACACGTTGACCGATCAACAGTTGGAGGAGGGCTTTACCAATATGGTTTCGCTCATTTCGTTGCTTAATGCCGAGCAGTTGGATAAGAGTTGGGCTGCAGCCGTGAAGCGTGCCGAGTCCTGCAAGACAGGCGTTGCGCGTCTGTTGGCGGTAGCCGACAAGCATCTTTACAGCATCAGCTCTCCACTCTATAACGAGATGGCATATAGCGCATTGCTGCAGAAGGCATTGGTGTCGAAGAAGATAAAGAAGGATGCCAAAGCCCCATATCAGGCGCAACTCGTGATGCTTGAGATGAATAAGCCTGGTACTCCTGCCGTAGATTTGGACTTGACGTTGATTGACGGCACAAAAGCCAAACTCTCGGAGATAAACTCAGCCGCAACGATTCTCTACTTCTATACCCCGGGCGATATGAATTGTCGTTTGGAGCGTTTTCGCCTTTCGCAGGCTCGCCTGATTTCGTATCTGGAGCGTGCTGGAGGTTTGAAGATTGTGGCTATCTCGCCATCTGGAGACAAGGAGTTGTGGGATAAGTACAAGAGCGAGATCTCTTCCTCGTGGGTAAATGCCTACGATGCTACGGGCGCGATTCTTAAGGATAATCTCTACGACCTGCGAGTTTTGCCACGCATCTATCTTCTGGACGACAAGAAGAATGTCTTGCTCAAGAATGCCTCAGCCGAGCAGGTGGAGCAGTATCTGTCGAGCGTAATGCAGAGCGTAGCAGCCAAGCAGGCTGGCGAGGCAGCAAAGACTGAAGAGAAGGCGGAGTAATCCTGAAGAGTGTATAAATAATGATGGAGTGCTTAAAGTAAGGCACTCCATCACTGTTTTATAGCATCGCCTCTCGCTTGTAGGCATCAATCATCGAACCTGCGGTGCGGTTGACAATCTCGGCTCCACACTCATGGGCGAAATCCCTTAACACCTCATGCCCGCGGAATAGCTCTGCCGTTTCGCTCAGATACTCCGACATGGTGTATGGACGTGGCGGATTGGTGGCGTTGTAGTATATCGGCTCGGCGTACGACTGCTCACTATCGTAGTAGTGGCTCTTTCGGCGGCAGACACGATTATTTTCATCTACTGTCAAGCCATCCAACAACGTGTGATCCACACCGTAAAGCTCAATTCTGCGGTATCCGAGTTGCAGAGCGATAAATTCGCCATTCTGAATCACCGTGCCGAAATTTCCCGATCCCAAGCCCCTGCGGTAGCACCAGAACTCCACGCTGCGGAAGCCGCGAAAAACGGTGGAGTGGAATGGTACAATCTCGATGTTGGGATTATGTCCGATGGCAGTGCGGTAGTCAAAATGTTCGGGGTTGTAATACTGCACATAGAGTTTCATCTTCCAATCGACCTTCTCCTTGAGAGCCTCATATAGCGACTCAATGCGCGGGCTGTATCCTGCCCTGCGGAAGAACATAGGGTCCGATATGACGTAATATTTGGGCTTGACCGTAGTGAACTCCTCGCTTAAGGCAAAGAAATTTACCGCCAATATATCCTTCTCTTCCCAAGCCCGTTGAGCGATGAGTTGAGGTAGCTCCCTCTTTAGCGAAGGACCATTGCCCAGAATAGCCATGCAACGGCTTTGAGCCAAGTCTATAGCTCCTGAGCGTTTAATGTAGTTGTGAAAATCCTCTTTTAGCACCATTGTGGCGAAAAAGAGTATTGTTTCGAAGCTATCTCTAAAAGCTGATATTATCTTCTCTGTAATGCGCATTGTTGCGGTATGAGGTTTATACTGTTGCTCTTTTGCAAAACTAATAAAATATCGTTACATTTGCAATTATAACCACATTATGACCACTATATCTGTAATCATACCGCTATATAATAAAGCCCGCGAGGTGGAGCGAACCTTGCGCTCCCTGTTGGCGCAGCGCACCCTGCCCGATGAGATTATCATCGTGGATGACGGCTCTACGGATCGTAGTCTGGAGGTGGTGCGAGGGTTCAAGTCGCCACTCATCAAGCTCTTCTCGCAGACCAATCAAGGTGTAAGTGCTGCCCGCAATCGCGCCATCGCTGAGGCTCAGGGCGAGTGGATAGCCTTGTTGGATGCCGATGATCGTTGGCATGAGGATTACCTCGGCGAGCAGTTGCGTATGATTGAGCGTTATCCCGAATGCGGAGCCTATGCTACGGCGTTCAAGGTCGATGATGGCAAGCGTGAGGTGGTAGCAAATACGCCTCAGAAGGAGGGTGTGGTTGATTTTTTCGCTGAGTCTATGCACCGCTATGTGATGATCCCTTCGGCTACGGTGATTAAACGTGAGCTGGTACTGCGATTAGGTGGATTTCCCGTGGGGATGCGTATGGGAGAGGATCAATACCTTTGGACAAAGGTGGCTCGCGCGGCTAAAATTGCCTTTTCGCCGAAGCCTTTGGTGATCTATTCGCGTGCGGCAGAGAATCGCTCGGCTGCGATTTTTCGCCCTGAGGTGAGCGACTTTTCGTTGGAGGATCTGTACGAAGAGTCGGCATCGGATATAAGTAACGAGTATGTGGCGCGAGTGGCTTTGGGTAAGGCGTTGGTAGAGTCTTCGCGTGGCGGTACGGCGCAGGCACGCCGAGCGTTGGAGTTTTTCTCATATAATCGTTTGTCGGGGCGACTTGCGCGTAAGGTGCGAGTGTTGAATGCCCTGCCCGTATGGTTGCGTCCCAAAGCGTTGGCACTCTATAATTGGTTGGCGTGGGCGATAGCGCGCAAGGGGATATAAATAAAATGCAGACTTTTTAGGTCTGCATTTTATTTATATCATCTGCTTACTTAATCTTCCTAAGCTGCTCCATCATCCACTTCGAGCGAGCCGCATTTTGCTCAGGATAGGTCCAATGCTCAATTTCGGGAACAATCCAACGCTCCTTGTCTGCAGTAGGGATTGCGTTGTATGCCGCCGTTGTCGAGGTCGGACAACACGTCATATCGTTAAAACCGTAAGAGTAGAATACAGGAACATTAACCTTGCGGGCAAAATTTGCCACATCGTAGTAACGTGATGTCTCGATACGCTCTTTGGTTGCCATATAACCGTTGCGGAATGGATGAGGCCAACCTCCGCCACGACCATGCAGATGACCTGTCAGATCGGCAAGTGCAGGGTAGAAGGCAGCCAGACACTTTACTTTGGGATTCAATACGGCAGTGGTGATAGACAATGCTCCACCTTGTGAGCCTCCCGTAACGCCGATGCGGTTCTCGTCAACAAAATCCAATCCTGCCAAGAAATCTACGGCACGGGCGCAACCGACATATATACCTTTATAGACATATTTATCCTTGTCGTCCATGTTGTAGTATTGGTATTCGTACATCATTCCCGCCTTGAGCTGGGCGTAGATCTCATCATCCATCACAGTAGGAATGTGGTTGATTCCCAACTCCAATGTGACGAATCCCTGCTCTGCCTCAGTGTAGAAACCTGTGCGAGCGCGGCAGCCAGCTCCTGGGACAATCAAAATTGCAGGCAATTTATCGCCCTGCTTCATCGAGGCAGGCACACACATAGTACCATACATGCGGCAGCCGTTGCGCAGATTCTGAAAACTTGCCGAATAGACCTTGACCTTTGGAGTACACTTTTCGGGGACAAGCTCCAACTCTGGCAGCATCGCCAATTTATTGTTGTCAGCCAAAGCCTTAGCCCAGAACTGATCGAAATCCTTAGGCATGGTGGTCGTAGGCTCAATCTTGTCGATGTCGAAGCCTGCGGTTGCTGTGCCGACATATCGCTTGCCTTCGTGCGTAGCCCATACTCTGAGACGTAGGAATCCTGGACGTTTCATCGAGCCAGCATTGATCTTCATCGTGCCATCCTCGATTGTCATGTTGCCCTTTTTGTGAGGTGTCTGCATATCCTCCGATATCTCATAATATATTTGGGCATCCTTCATCGGGATTCCAGCCTTGTTAACCGATAGCGTAAAAGTTACATCATCGCCACACTCATACTGCCAATCGGCATTTTCGGGTGCTACCGCCACCGAAATGATTGTCTGCTTGGGTTGAGCATAGAGGCTGAATGTTGCCACTAAGGCAATCAGAAACAAAAATAAGCGTCTCATTTGGGTTAAAGTTATGTGGGGTTATTTATTTAGTCCTGCCTTAACGATAGCTTCCGCCAATGTGAAGTCATCGGGATTATCTATATCCATGCTCTCCACACGGTCCGTAACTGCAATATATGGCTTAAAGCCTATGCGGCGGTGGTGATTGAGCCAAAGCTCCTTTCTGAAGATGAAGAATGCAGAGGTCTCGACATATATCGGCTCCAGATCTTGAGTGCGAGGCACCGACTCCAAAGCGTAGTTCAGCGGCTTACCCTGCCACCATGTGAAGGTTTGTATGCGCTCGGCACTGAAGGCTGAGTCATACTCACCACTCTCTACCGTACTTACCGCCTGCTCGATGGTTGAGGTGCGGATAAATGGCGAAGTGGTGTGAGCCAAGATGTAGATATCGGCATCGACCTCCTGAGTAAAGGCATCGTAGATCTCTCTGCCGAGCGTTGTGTTTTGATCCAACTTTTCGCTACGGCGCAGGAATTTCACCCCTTCGGGGAGATACTTCTCCACTTCGGGATTACTACAAAAGACATATATCTCGTCTATATTCTTGGCGGCTGCCAAACTCTCCAGCAGGTAGGTCATCATCGGGCGAGATCCCAACTCTCTGAGGTTTTTTCGCTCCACGCGCTGACTATTGAGCCTGATAGGGACAAATGCTACTCTTTTCATAAGTGCAAAGTTAAGAATTTCGTTCGGATATTACTCTTTTTTACACAAAAATCCGACATGGAAGCCGAATAATCGACCTCCGTGTCGGATTTTACAATTATACTTTGGCTAAGAGCCTGAGTCTTAGTCTGATGCGGAAGGAGCCTACTTCTTACCCTTAGGGGCAAGCATCATATTCATCTTCTTACCGTCCAACTTAGGCATCATCTCCACCTTGGCGATCTCCTCCAAATCGGTAGCAAAGCGCAACAAAAGGATCTCTCCCTGCTCCTTGAAGACGATAGAGCGTCCGCGGAAGAATACCGAAGCCTTCACCTTAGCACCCTCCTTGATAAAGTTCTCGGCGTGCTTGAGCTTGAAGTTGTAGTCGTGGTCATCGGTCTGAGGTCCGAAACGGATCTCCTTAACCACTACCTTCACCTGCTTAGCCTTGATCTCCTTAGCCTTACGCTTCTGCTGATAGAGGAACTTCTGATAGTCGGCGATACGGCATACAGGAGGCTCCGCCTTTGGCGAAATCTCGATCAAATCCAACTCCATCTCATCTGCCATAGCCAAAGCTTGGCGGATAGGTACCACCAAGTTAGGCTCTACGTTCTCGCCCACCAAGCGCACCATAGGTGCTGTAATCTCGTTGTTGATTCGATTAGGATTCTCCTTCTCTACTCGTCCTCGCATACCCTGCTGAGGTTTGTTGTTTGCTCCGCCCTGAGGACGTGGTGCAAACGGTTTTTGTGTAATTGCCAAATTAGTCTTTAGTTTAGTTACTTTCTGTTTATTTAGTGATGTATGGGTTGCCCCGATTACATCTTGTTTGCTGCGATCTCAGCCTTAACCAACGAGTTGATGTGTGCTGCGAACTCCTCCACAGTCATCGCACCCTTGTCTCCCTCGCCCTGAACACGAACCGAAACCTTGCCCTCGGCAGCCTCCTTCTCACCTACGATCAAGAGGAATGGGATACGCTTAAGCTCGTTGTCGCGGATCTTACGACCGATCTTCTCGTTGCGCTCATCAACCTGCACACGTACATCCTCCAAGCCCAGCTTTTTGGCTACCTCTGCAGCGTAGTCGTTGAACTTCTCCGAGATAGGCAATACCACAGCCTGATCTGGTGTGAGCCACAATGGGAACTTACCTGCCGTATGCTCCAACAATACAGCCACGAAACGCTCCATAGAGCCGAATGGTGCACGGTGGATCATGATAGGGCGGTGTGGTTTGTCATCAGCACCCTTGTATGTGAGGTCGAAACGCTCAGGGAGGTTGTAATCCACCTGAATAGTACCCAACTGCCAGCTACGACCCAAAGCATCCTTGACCATGAAGTCCAACTTAGGACCATAGAATGCAGCCTCGCCTGTCTCTACGGTGGTCTTAAGACCCTTCTCCTCGCATGCCTTCACGATAGCTGACTCTGCCTTCTCCCAATTTTCATCCGAGCCGATGTACTTCTCGGTGTTGTTAGGATCGCGCAAAGAGATCTGAGCTGTGTAGTTGTCGAATTTGAGTGTGCGGAAGATGTAGAGTACGATGTCGATTACCTTCTCGAACTCCTCCAGCAGCTGGTCTGGACGTACGAAGAGGTGAGCATCATCCTGAGTAAAGCTACGTACACGTGTTAAACCGTGCAACTCGCCCGACTGCTCGTAACGATATACAGTACCGAACTCAGCCAAACGGATAGGAAGATCCTTGTATGAGCGTGGCTTAGAACGGAAAATCTCGCAGTGGTGAGGACAGTTCATAGGCTTCAACAGATACTCCTCGCCCTCGAATGGGGTGTGGATAGGCTGGAATGAATCCTTGCCATACTTAGCGTAGTGACCCGATGTAACGTAGAGGTCCTTGTCGCCGATGTGAGGAGTGATAACCTGCTGGTAGCCATGCTCCTTCTGGATCTGGCGCAAGAAACGCTCCAAACGGTCGCGCAACTCTGCACCCTTTGGCAACCACATAGGCAAGCCCTGACCGACACGCTGAGAGAACATGAAGAGCTCCAAGTCCTTACCCAACTTACGGTGGTCGCGCTTCTTAGCCTCCTCGATCATTGCCAAATACTCATCGAGCATAGACTTCTTAGGGAATGAGATACCATAGATACGTGTGAGCATCTTGTTCTTCTCGTTTCCACGCCAGTAAGCACCTGCTACCGATGTGAGCTTAACTGCCTTGATTACACCTGTATTTGGGATATGTGGACCGCGGCACAGGTCAGTGAATGATCCGTTGGTATAGAATGAGATAGTACCATCCTCCAGATCCTGAATCAACTCAACCTTATACTGATCGCCCTTCTCGGTGAAGGTCTTCAGAGCCTCCTCCTTCGAAACCTCTGTACGGATAACCTCCTCCTTCTGACGAGCCAACTCCTGCATCTTCTGCTCGATCTTTGGCAGATCACCCTCGGTGATAGGGGTTGGAGAATCTACATCGTAGTAGAATCCGCTCTCGATAGCTGGACCGATACCAAACTTGATACCAGGATAAAGCTCCTGCAATGCCTCAGCCAAGAGGTGCGATGATGTGTGCCAGAAGGCGTGCTTGCCCTCGGCATCGTCCCACTTGTAAAACTTAATTGTTGCGTCCTCGTTGATGGCACTCATCATGTCAACAGTAGTGCCATTTACCGAAGCAGCCAGACAGTCGGCAGCTAAACGAGGGCTGATGCTCTCTGCTACTTGGTAAGCAGTTGTTCCTTTGGCAAACTCCTTTGCGTTGCCATCAGGAAAAGTGATTTTAATCATAATGTTAATTTAGTTTTTATGTTTTGAGTCTTACTGCGCTTCCACAATTACGAGACGGAATACGCCCTTGGCTCGGTTAATACGTTATTTATTCTCTATCTTTTCTTCTCTCTCTCTCTTAGCGCTTTAGCTATCAGTAAAGCTCCGAACAAGAGTCCCAAGGAGTTAAAGGTTATAAATTTGGGCGTAGCTTCTACCTTAGTATGGAAATCCACTATTGCGCTACATAGTCCCACCCCTGAACATAGGCAGGTCGCAATACCCAGTAGAATTTGAACACTACTCTTTTTCATTGTCGCTCGTAGTTTCTACATTCCCAATTACTCCTCCTTGCGTATTTCGCGTTTGGCGGTTCTAATGCTGAATACGGAGTTAAAAATCATTGCTATACCCAAGCCGACATAAAACCAGTTAACTTGTTTTGTGGTGCAATAATCGCAAATGTAAATACTCAAAAGCACTATCGCCAAAACCAATACTAAGTATTGCATCCAAAGGGTAATCTTCCACTGCTTCTTTCTCTCCATAACTCTTCTCTCTTAAACTTAAATCTCAAAACCAAGTTCTCAATTTTGAATTCTTAATTTTGAATTTCCCTTGCCTACTCCTCTACCTCAGGCAACTTCAAATCCTTGACCGACACGTCACGTCCCTTCTCACGCTCGAAACGCTGCAATGGGTTACGGTTCCAATGTGACCAATTGCGGCGGTTGCGCACGATGTCGATGGCGGCATAAATGGCGTTACGCATCGACTGTGGATCGGCTTCACCCTTGCCCGCAATGTCGAATGCTGTGCCATGGTCGGGTGAGGTGCGTACCTCCGAAAGTCCTGCTGTGAAGTTTACACCATCGGGCGAGAGAGTCTTGAATGGAGTGAGTCCCTGATCGTGATACATCGCCAAGATGGCATCATACTTGGCGTACGCTCCCGTAGCGAACAATCCATCGGCTGGGAATGGACCGAATGCCAATGTACCCTCTTGGAATGCCTCCTCGATGGCGGGCTTGATAATCTCCTGCTCCTCCGTGCCGAGCATTCCACCCTCGCCAGCGTGTGGGTTGAGCGAGAGAACTGCGATGCGTGGCTCTACAATGCCAAAATCTGCCTTCAAGCTCTGACGCAGGGTAGTGAGCGAAGAGATGATCTTCTCTTTCGAGATGCTTTGGCTAACCTCAGCCACAGGGATGTGGATCGTAACTAAACCTACTCTCAGTCGGTCACTACACATGATCATCATAGGCTCTCCCTCCAAGTGAGACGCCACGAACTCGGTGTGACCTGTGAAGTGGAAAGTCTCGCTCTGAACGGTCTCCTTCATGATTGGCGCAGTCACCATAGCATCTATCGAGCCAGCCTTCAGGTCTGCCATAGCTCTCTCCAATGCCTCTACCGCAGCCTTGCCTGCCTCGGCTGATGCTACACCAGGCTGTGGCTTGGCATCGCCACACTCCACCAGATTTAACTTGCCGCGGCGGCACTCTTCGGCTGAAGAGATCACATTCCACTGCACTGTGCCATCCTCCTTGTCGAGGAGCTTTGAGTAAAAATCAGCCGCCTGCTTAGAGCCATATACCACAGGAGTAAAAAGCTCTGTCATGCGCTGATCGACCAAGGTGCGGAGTATCACCTCCCAACCAATACCGTTGGTGTCACCTTGAGTAATTCCTATCTTGAGTCTATATTCTGACATAGTAATCGATTCTATTTCAAGCTACAAATATACTAATAATTTCTAATTATTAGTCCTTCAGCAAATTTTTTGCAGATGTGGCGATAAAAAAACGACCCTAAAAGAGTCGTTTTATCTGCAATTTGTGATCCGAATTAAAAATTCCTGCGGCGGAATTCGGCGCAGACGATGCCTGTAGCCATCGCCACGTTGAGTGATTCCGAACCTTGTCTTTCGGGCGGGAATGATGGAATGAGGAGCGAATGGGTGAAACTTCGCTGGCACTCTTTGCTTACGCCCTTGCCCTCGTTGCCCATTACGATTACGCCCTCACTCTTAAGCTCGGCGGAGTAGATATTCTCGCCATCGAGCATCGTGCCATAAATCGCCACCCCGCGCTGCTTCGTCCTATCGAGGAATTGGGCGAGTGGCAGATAGTGGACTCTGACTCGTAGTATTGCTCCCATGGTGGCTTGTATGACCTTGGGGTTATAGCAGTCGGCACAATCCGTAGAGCAGAATATATCGCTTATGCCAAACCAGTCGGCAAGACGTATTATAGTGCCAAGATTGCCAGGATTCTGCACTCCGTCTAATGCCAAAGTCAAGGCATCGCTTGGTGCTGTGTGAGGAGTCGTGTGGCGTGGTTGCTCCACGATGGCAAGCGAAGAGGATGCGCTTTTGAGTTGGGATATGCGCTCCATCTCCTTCTCGCTCACGATCTCGGCATGAGGCTCCAAATGACCTGCCAGAGCATATATTTTGTGTATTTTCAGGTGCGAAGAGAGTATCTCGCCGATGAGTTTATCTCCCTCGGCAATGAATACTCCATGCTCATCTCTGGTGCGTTTGTCCGATAGTGAACGCACAAATTGTATCTCGGCTTTTGTCATTGTTTTTCTCTCTTTTCTTCTACCACAAATGTCTCTCCCTCGCGTGCAATATCGCTTTGTGGGAAGATCTCACGCGTCTCATTTAATAGCGGCTCAAGATCACGATATCGTGACGAGAAGTGTCCTATGATAAGTCGCCCGACACCCGCTTTCGCAGCCACGTTGGCAGCATCGGCAGTGGTGGAGTGACCTCGCTCTTTGGCAGTTTTGCGCTCCGCAGCTTCGTATGTAGCTTCGTGATATAGCAGGTCAACCCCCTCGACCATAGTCGCCAGCCGCGCCGAATAGTTGGTGTCGGAGCAGTAGGCGTAGGCAAGTGGTGGATAGGGGCGGTAGGTGATCCTATCGTTGGGGATTATCTCTCCATCCTGCTCAATATCCTCGCCTCGTTTGGCTGCCACGATCTGAGCCAGCGAGAGCGAATAACGCTCTATGGCAAACTTGCTGACATTGAGTGGCGGCTCTTTTTGACGGAACAGATAACCCGCTGTGGGGATTCGGTGTCGGAGTGGCAGAGACCATACCTCGGTGGTGTCGTTCTCGAAAATTATATGGTGCTTGGTGGTATCCACCTCCACCCATTCGGGCGTATAGGGCAGATCCTTATCGAAGAATCGCAAGTGAGCCTCCAGAATCTCTCCAAAGGGTCGCGGAGCATATATCTTCAGTGGAGTGCGTCTGCCGTAAAGTCCCAAAGTCGAGAGCAAAGGGAATAGTCCAAAGACATGATCCCCATGCAGATGTGAGATGAATACAGCGCGTAGCTTGAGGGGCGAGATGCCACATTGTGCCATCCGCCTCTGCACGCCCTCGCCTGCATCTACCAGAAACAACTGCTCGTTGATATTGACCACCTGAGCCGAAGGGTGTCCTTTGGTGGTGGGCTTTGCCGAGGAGTTGCCGAGTATGGTTACTGCTATCGACATCGGATTATTTGCTCAAAAGGTAACGCTCGCAATCCAGAGCTGCTATACATCCCGAACCAGCTGCTGTGATTGCCTGACGGTAGTGAGGATCTTTCACATCGCCCGCAGCAAAGACTCCCTCGATGTTGGTCTTCGATGTGCCTGGGATGGTCTTGATGTAACCCTCCTCATCGAGCTCCAATTTACCCTTGAAGAGTTCGGTGTTAGGATGGTGACCGATAGCGAGGAAGAATCCCATGATGTCGATTGTAGTCTCCTCACCCGATGTGTGGCGCAGACGTGCTCCCGTAACGCCGTCCTCATCACCCAAAACCTCGACTGTATTGTACTCGAACATCACCTTGATGTTTGGTGTGTTGAATACTCTCTCCTGCATAGCCTTCGATGCGCGCAGGAATGGCTTACGCACGATAAGATATACCTGACGGCAGATAGATGCCAGATAGGTAGCCTCCTCGCAAGCGGTGTCGCCACCACCTACCACTGCCACATCTTGCTTGCGATAGAAGAATCCGTCACATGTTGCGCAGGCACTCACGCCCATGCCTCTGAACTTAGCCTCAGACTCCAAACCCAAATACTTTGCCGAAGCACCTGTGGCAACGATCAAAGAGTCTGCCTCGATCTGCTTCTCGCCATCAATTGTCACCACGAAAGGACGTACATCGAAGTCGATGGCAGTGACGATACCGAAACGTACATCTGCGCCGAAACGCTGAGCCTGCTTCTTCAGATCAGCCATCATGGCAGTACCTGTAATACCCTCAGGATAACCAGGGAAGTTCTCTATCTCGGTTGTTGTAGTAAGCTGACCTCCGGGTTCGATACCCTCATAAAGGATAGGAGCGAGGTTGGCGCGTGAAGCATAGATAGCTGCTGTGAATCCTGCAGGACCACTACCTATAATAAGGCATTTTGTTCTTTCCATAATCTATTTAGTTTTAATCGTTTATAACTCAATTTCATATTCTCCCCATGGGGTGAGTTGCTTGCCCTGATAATCAAACAATGCCCACTTCTCATCATGGCGTACTTCGGAATTTCCACTCACAGGGTTGTAATCCACTATCTGGTAAATAGCAGGTATTATCGTCTGCCCTTGCCTGTCAATGAGTCCCATGCCTTGCTCGGTCTCGACCTCGGCGCGTCCCTCCTTGAAGTCGTTAACCCATAAATAGTGCGGCTCGATGATAATCCTTCGCTGGGCATCCATATATCCCCAACCGCACTCCGTCTCGAAGGCAATCAATCCTTCATGCAGGAAACGTATATCCTTATACTCCGCCTTTTCAGGCTCAGGAGTGGAGTATGAGGCGTAGCTCTCGTGAAACTCCATATTTTGTGCCTGCTCGCGGATCTTATCCTTTAGTTGTCCGATGTTGTCATCATCGCAGTGACGATTGGCGGTGGCATAATACCAACGTATGGGGTAGAGTTTATCGTCTGAATCTATGAGTAAATTTTCCTCGCGCAGATTATTGTGCGAAATGCCAAGTCGGCTCAACTCTTGCTCCAAATGCTCTAATGCCGCAATCAGTTTTTCAGCTTCCGCATGACTTGAGAGCGAAGCAATAGCGTCCTTTAGGGCAAGTGCTTCGGGTAGCTTCTCCAAAACGATGTCACATCTGAATTGCTCGGCACAACACTCATAAAGCATCTCATTCTTTAGGATGCGGATCTCGGGCATTATGTCCGAAGATAGGTGCCGTTTTTTAGGCTCCAGACGCTCTATGCGGCGCATGGCGCATGGCGTAAGGGGCATAAGCAAAAGCCACGCCTCATTTTGCCACTCGATCTGGACTTCAGCAAAGTGGGTGGAACGTATGATGTTTCCTTCGACTTTTTGAATCGATGAGAGCATAGAGAAATGGCTTTGTGGCTCATTCAGGGCTCTGCGTAGTGATGAAATTGTCGTAGCCATTACTCCATGTTGGTTATACTGCGTGATCCTATATTGATAATCGAGAGAAGCTCAACGAGCAAAGAGTTGTAACCCATAGCGTAGTAGGGTGGCGTAGCCGCCATACTCTTCAAAGCCGAGATCTCCGAATTAAAACTCTCAGGCATTATACTCGAACACTCTGCCAACAGACGTGCGTAGCGGTTTGCCGATAAAAGCTCCTCCGCCATCGGAAATATCATCGAGGGTTGCGAAATATCGGTCGAAAGATGTATGTTTATCAATAGCGTATCTCCATCATCTGTTCCCGTACGGCGCAACATGTCGGCTGCGTAGCGAAGCTCGTTGTCGTCACAATCCGAAGCCTCACCATCGGTGATGTTGAATACAATGGGCGGAAAACTCTCTCTGTTCTGCTCCTGCTCACACCACTCCTCTACCATCTCTCTGATACGTAACAAAGCCTCATATAGTGGGGTGTTTCCCTCGGCAAGTGGCTCGATCCAAGGATGTATGTTGTGCTTGACAAGAGCCGTACTCTTGTCGGGCATCACCTCCTCAAACGAAAGTGTTACAACCTCGGGCATACGCTCTGCAAGCCTTTTTATTGAGACAAAACCCCCATCCGAAAGCAGATTCCGAACCTCATCGTTCGAGTAGCCCACTACCGCCACGTCATAGTAGTCGCGTACGCCATCCTTGCGGCGAGAACGGTCGATGAGTTCCGTAATCAAGATATTTGCCGTATATGCCACAGCTTCGGCTTTGCTCATCCTCAGACGACCAAAGCGCAACTCCTCCTGCATCGATGTGGATTGATCGAGTGCAATGACTATTGCGGTACGATGACGGCGTGTGATCTCTTGCGAATACATCTTTTGGCTAAATGGGTATAGTGGCTTCTAATTCTTAACTTTAGGCAAAGATAGAGAATTATTCATATTTTACCAACTCCCCAAGTGTGATAATCTCCTCCTTTCCTTCTGCGGTGTGGATAAGAGCCTTGCGCTCTCTTAGGGGCTTGATCTTTAGCTGGGCAGGAAATCTTCTTAGGCTTTGTCCTTGCATGGTGATGAAGTGCTGATATTCGCCCAGCCGTACAAGTGCCACACCATCTATCGCGTCAAATCCCATGTCATAAAGTGGAGCCACCACCCAACCTTGCTCATTGCGGTATCCCCACATGCCACGCTCCTCATCCAATGAGGCGCGCAGATCTTCGCCCACGATGCATTTTATGCTCATCACACGCTTTAGATCAAAGAGTTGAGGATGTTGACTGCGGAGCATCTTGGCTACGTTATACTCTCGAGCCATGCCTCGGCGCGAAAATTCATCCAGAATCATCTCATAGCCCTCAGCCCCGCTGATGAAGGCTTTAGGCAGAAACTCAGGCTCGTGATGCGATTTGAAGTGAAGGCTCAATTCGGGTCGCAGAGCATAAGTGTGCAACATGGTGGAGATCATCGCTATCGAGTAGTCATCGATATGCTCATCGTACATCTCTTTGTCGCGCTACGGATGTTGATAAGCTGCTGTGCCGCACTCTGTGGCGGAATTTTGTCTTAGCTCAGGTAGGAAGGCAGCATCCCAATCTATGGCTCGCATCTTGCCCTCGTTTGTGACAATGATGTTTTCGGGCTTTAGGTCTCCATGCGCAAAAGGCTTTTCCAAAAGCCACCGAGCCATGCGGTCAAATTCGTGGGCGAGTAGCGTAAACTCCTCTTTGGTCTCTGCATTGCAGATTGCCTCATCGAGTGTTATGCCTTCCGTGTAGGGTGTAAGCAGGCAATCCACCCATTGACGTCTGCCCGAGATGTCGAATACGCAAAGCTCCTTGGCGTAGAAATCCGATTTGTAGATGTGTGGCAGATTCTTGGATGTGCGGATGTAACACTTCAACGTCTTTTTTCTACCCTCGTGCCACACCTGAAAGACCACCGAGGCATTGCCTGCCGAATATATGGGTCGTCCATGGTGGCATACGACCTCCACACCCTTGAGCGTGCGCCAAAGGGTGAATGGACTTGCCAATGAGTCAACGATATGGGAGATAAGTATCACTTGCAATCTATAAATCAGAAATCCTCTTGCTATACAACTTTAAAGAATAAGGTTGCCCTTCAAAAAAACTTGTTGGACAACCTCTTATTCTGCATTATTTGTGTGCCAATTAGTTGCAACCCTCACAACCGCCTTCGCAGCCACCCTCGCAGCCACCTTCGCAGCCGCCCTCGCAGCCACCGTGGCATCCGCCCTCGCAGCCACCGTGGCATCCGCCACACTGCTGCATAGCCTTGATCTCATCGGCAGTCATGTCGCGTACATCGACAACCTCTACATCGAAGTTTAAAGTCTTGCCAGCCATAGGTGGGTTGAAGTCCATAGTTACAGTCTCCTCGCCAACAGCCTTCACTACGCCGTAAGTAGGTTGATTTCCCTTCATCATAGGGATAGTGTTGCCTACGAAAAGAATATCCTCGGCAAGCTTACCGTCAATCATAAAGATAGTCTTTGATAACTCTATAACATCATTTGGGTTGAACTCGCCGTAGCCATCCTTTGGCTCCAATGTGAACGACACCTTATCGCCTGGCTCCTTGCCCAAAATTGCACCCTCGAACTTAGGCAAAAGCATACCTGCACCACAGATAAACTGCAATGGCTTGCCCTCAGCAGACTTGTCTGCTATCTGTCCATCGACTGTCAGTGTATAGTGTACTGACACCATCTTGCTATTTTCTACTTTCATATTTTCGGCTTTTAATTATTGTTCATTTCCTTGTTTAAAACACACAAAGGTACATACTTCCAAACTAAGAGCCAAATTTCGATGTGATTTTTTTGTTTTTCAACAAGTTTTCTCTATCTTTGTTATGCTATCGTTTTTTTGATAGCAACATATTTTACATATTTAGTGAAAGTGTATTAGCTTTTTTCCTTGACTCGAAATCTGGAAAATTTCATTGCAACAAGGGTAAGCAACACACTCGTCACCTTGTATTGGTACGTCTATGGCAGCACTCTTGCTCCATGCCCAATACGGGTGTGGGGTATTGTTTATTTGTTGCAAAGGTATTCCAGAACCTCGAGTCAGATAAACTAATCGACTCCACACTTTCTTATTTTTTGTAATTCATCTGTTGGGGTTAGGATGAACCAATTCTGATTTATTATGAGAGGATTTATTTTAAATTTACATTGCTCCTCGTTGGATTTTTACAGAAAGTTTAACTATTAACAATTATCTTAAAATGAAAAAACTATTTTTTATCGTGGCGTTGGTCTTGCCACTGGTGTTTACATCATGTAAAAAGGATGATGCAATTACAACTAATGAGTTTGTTGGTTTGTGGGAACTTTGTAAAATATATTTTCCGCAAGAAGACAGATGGTATTATGCCGAAAAGGATATTGACGAGTTGCATGAAGTGGAGTTTTATGATGATGGGTCAGGTCAATTCAATAATTATTATAAGTCGCATATTGAAGTAGCTCCATTTTATTGGGTAGTAACTGATAAGCAACTTCGTTTAGTTATGGGGGAGAATGTTGATAGTTATGAAGCTTATTGGTTGGAGTCGATAAATAGTAAGGAGCTGATTATAAGTAATGAAGAAAAGACTTCGTACTATAAACGTGTGAAATAATTTATACAAAACAAACCGCATTCCAAAAAGGGAATGCGGTTTGTTTATTGTTCTACCTTGATATTAGTCAGCGTTACAGCAGACCAAATTTCTATCGCCGTAGCCGTTGTCGATTTTCGAAACATAAGGGAAGAACTTCGACTCCTTGACCCACTCCAATGGGAAGGCTGCCTCTGAGCGAGAGTATGGGTGTGACCACTCGCCCGCAAGCTCTACGGCTGTGTGAGGAGCATTCGCCACCACATTATCCTTTTCGCCCGAAGCGGCTGCTGCCTCGCACTCGCGCTTGATCTGAACGAGTGCCTCCATAAAGCGATCCATCTCAGCCTTAGGCTCCGACTCTGTTGGCTCGACCATCAAAGTCTCATGCACAGGGAACGAGAGTGTTGGGGCGTGGAAGCCATAATCCATCAATCGGTGAGCAATATCGCCACAGTCGATGCCGTAATCCTTCTTGAAGTTTGTCAAGTCGAGAATCATCTCGTGACCTACTCTGCCTGTCTCGCCCGAATAGTATGTGCGATACTCGTTCTTCAGAGCAGATGACATATAGTTGGCATTTACGATCGCCATCTCGGTTGCGTGACGCAAGCCCTCCTCGCCGAGGAGCTTGATGTAGCCGTATGTGATTGGCAGAAGCATTGCCGAGCCCCAAGGAGCCGAAGCAACGGCTGTAATACCATCCTCGCCGCCTGTGGCTACGATTGGGTGCGATGGCAGGAATGGCTTGAGATGCTCAGTCACGCAGATAGGACCTACGCCAGGACCACCACCGCCATGAGGCATGGCAAATGTCTTGTGGAGGTTGAGGTGGCAGACATCGGCTCCGATATATCCAGGGTTTGTCAAGCCCACCTGTGCGTTCATATTCGCACCGTCCATATATACCTGACCGCCCGCATCGTGTACTGCATCGACAATCTCGCGGATACGGCTCTCGAAGACACCGTGTGTCGATGGGTAAGTTACCATCAAACCGCAAAGCTCTGAGCTATACTCCTCAGCCTTAGCCTTGAGATCCTCTACGTCAATGTTACCGTTCTGGTCGCATGCTACCGTTACGATCTTCATACCAGCCATAGCTGCCGAAGCAGGGTTTGTACCGTGTGCCGAAGCAGGGATAAGGATAATGTTACGATAGCCCTGACCGCGACTCTGGTGATATGCACGGATAACCATCAAGCCTGTGTACTCGCCTGCCGCGCCCGAATTAGGCTGCAAAGAGCAAGCGGCGAAGCCTGTGATTGTAGAGAGATCCTTCTCCAGTTCGGCGATAAGCTCGCGATAACCCTCAGCTTGATCCTCTGGCGCAAATGGGTGCATATTCTGGAAGCCAGCGAGTGAGAGTGGCTGCATGATGGCTGCGGCGTTGAGCTTCATGGTACACGATCCGAGCGAAATCATCGAGTTGGCAAGCGAGATATCGCGAAGCTCCAGACGCTTGATGTAACGCATCATGTCACTCTCAGAGTGATACTTATTGAATATTGGCTCTGCCAAAATTGGGCTTTGGCGAAGCATCTGAGGAGCGATTGATGGCTCATTAGAGAGTTTCACAGCCTTAGCCTTGCGTCCCTTAGCCTCGGCAAAGATCTCCACTACGCTCTGCAACTCTTCGGGCATTGTGACCTCATCGAATGAGAGGTGTACCTTGCCCTCGGTAGGGTAGTAGAAGTTGATGCCACGCTCCAAAGCGATATCTTGAATTACGGCAGCCTCAGCCTCTACCTCCAATGTGTCGAAGATGCTCTTCGAAGAGAGGTTATAGCCCAATGCCTCCAAAGCCTGCGCTACAGAAACAGCCGAAGTATGAGCCGTCATAGCGGCACGCTTCAGACCCTCAGGTCCATTATATATACAGTAGAATCCCGCCATCGAAGCCATCAAAGCCGATGCGGTACAGATGTTCGAAGTAGCCTTCTCGCGCTTGATATGCTGCTCGCGCATCTGGAGCGACATACGCAAAGCCTTATTGCCCAGACGATCTTCCGATACGCCGATGATACGTCCAGGGATATTACGCTTGTAAGCCTCGCGGCAAGCCATATAGCCTGCCGATGGACCTCCGAATCCCATAGGGCAACCCAGACGCTGAGTAGAGCCTACGGCGATATCTGCGCCCCACTCGGCTGGAGGTGTAAGCAGTGCCAACGAAAGAATATCAGCCTGAGCAGTCAGGAGTGCGCCCGCTGCGTGTGTCGCCTCGGCAAATGCCTTGTAGTCGCGAATCTCGCCCGAAGCAGAAGGGTACTGCACGATAGCACCGAACTCCATGTCTGTGAAATTATATGTGGCGTAGTCATCCACGATAAGCTCGATGCCGAAAGGCTCTGAACGTGTGAGCAGCAAATCGAGTGTCTGAGGGAATATATCCTTATCTACGAAGAGTTGGTTGCGCCCCTGCTTGATGGCTTCGCGTGAACGCAAAGCATACATCATCAACATCGACTCGGCAGCAGCTGTAGCTTCGTCCAGCAGTGAACAGTTGGCAATCTGCATGCCTGTGAGCGAGAGGATTGCGGTCTGGTAATTGAGCAACGCCTCCAAACGTCCCTGAGAGATCTCCGCCTGATAAGGGGTGTATGAGGTGTACCATGCAGGGTTCTCAAACACATTGCGACTCACCACCGCTGGAACAGCCGTAGGGTAGTAGCCCATGCCGATAAACGAGCGCAGTTGCTGGTTCTTTGCGGCGAGCGATGCCACGTGCGATGAGAACTCATATTCGCTCATGCCTTTGCCTATGGCGATAGGCTTCTTCAGACGTATTGAAGCGGGTATAACCTGCGAGATAAGCTCCTCGACAGACTCCACACCTATAACTTGGAGCATCTGGCTGAGATCCTCCTGATTTGCCACACCTATGTGGCGATTCATAAAGTTGTCAAACATTTTTAGGTAGTTTTATTTAGTTTTTGTTTTGATAATCTGGTTGAAAATCTTGGTTGTTTAATAGTTGAAGCTGCTGCCTCCGATAAACTCTCTGAGGATGGAGGTTGGTGGAATCTCCTCGCTCGAGATGGAGATAAAGTTTTGCAGGAACTTCAGCAGACGCTTCGCCTCGCCATACTCTGGTACCGTATCGGGCACCTCGCGGAGTATAGGCTCCACCTTCGAACGTAGGATGGAGATCTCATAAAAGAGCGAAGAGTTGAAGATAATGTCGGCATTCTCCTGATATGGGAATATATGTTTCTCCTCGCCACGTCTTACGCTTGGCCAGCGTTGCAGCGTTGCCAAAGCATCACAACCGCGTGTAGCATAGTCTCTGGTCAGACGTCTTAAGAGTCTGTTGTCGGAGGTCGGAATGCGAGTCAGCGAATCCATAGCCACCGAGGTCAGACACGAAACATAGATGCAGATCTTCTTGTCGCGTGGAATACTTGGCGTGAGGCGAGGATTGAGTCCGTGTATGCCCTCCATAATGAGGATCGAACGCTCGCTGAGCTTGAGTGGTTTGTCGTGCCATTGGCGTGTGCCGCTGATAAAGTCGTAACGTGGCACCTCGACACTCTCGCCATCCATCAATCGCTTTAGGTCGCTGTTCAGCAACTCCAGATCAATAGCCTCCAACGCCTCGAAATCATACTCTCCATTCTCATCCAGAGGGGTCTTTGTGCGATCCACAAAGTAGTCATCGAGCGAGATCAAAACAGGATCCAATCCGAGTATGCGCAGTTGTATGCCCAGACGCTTCGATGTGGTGGTCTTACCACTCGATGAAGGTCCCGAAATCAACACCACGCGCGAGCCTTGAGTGGAGTTGGCAAGATCTATCTGATCTGCCATGGCGGCAATTTTCTTCTCGTGGAAGGCTTCGGCTATTTTGATCAGCTCGCTGGTGTCGTTAGCCAAGAATTTCTCGTTCAGACGACCAACCGTAGGTACACCCATGATATCCACCCAGCGGTGATACTCCTTGAATACATCGAACATCTTTTCCCAATGCACATTAAGGTCGAGCTTCATCGGGTCGCCAAGCGTAGGCAGAGCGATGTAGAATCCGTTGTAGTATTGTCTGATGTCGAACAGATGTATGTAACCCGTATCGGGCGTCAATGCGCCGTAGAAATATCCCACCATGTCGTCCATGCGGTGAATGTCGCTATAAAGACGCTTGCGCGAGTTGAGTAGGGCGATTTTATCATCGAAACCATACTCCTGATAGATCTTCTCGACCTCCTCGGTCAGGAGCTTCTGGCGATGGATAGGGTAGCGGGCTGATATGATGCTCTGAATCTGCTGACGCAGAGCCTCGATCTGAGTAGTGTCCAAAGTCTGCTCATCGGCAAACTCGCAATAAAGACCCCGTCCCAAAGTGTGACGAATGAAGAATTTGCGTGAGCCGTAGAGGTCTCTGACCGCCTTTTGCACGATAAATGATATGGTGCGTTGATATACTCTGTAACCCTCGAAGTGAGTGATATCTATAAAACGCAGTGTCAGGGGCTTGTATATCTTGTAATTAAGCTCCTTGATGCGGTTGTTGACAAATGCTGCCAAGATGGGGTACTTACACTCAAGATTTATCTCGGAGAGCAACCCCAGCAGGGATGTTCCCATCTCGACCTCCAAACTTTGGTCGTTGTTCAGGCAGATGACTTTTACTTTCTCGTGCATAAATAAAATAGATATTAATCTGCGTAAAGATAAACAATTTATTCGTAACTTTGACGCTCGGAAAAATAAAATAATATATTTCGTGGTGCTAAAAGTGGTATATTTTTCATCCGATGAGGGGTGAGAACTATGCCAAAGCTAAGATGTGTATGAAAAAAATCTTTTTATATTGCGTAGCCGTAGCTCTTGTTGCCTATGCTGGCTATAAATTTTGGGAGCGTTATATCTCCGAGCAGGAGTTGGTGATTATATCAACGACCGATCTACATTCCGATATCAACAACTTTGCTCGATTGGCTACTGCTGTGGAGTTGTGTCGAGATACGGTAGAGACTCTGTTGGTTGATTCGGGCGATCGCTGGACGGGTAATGCCTATGTGGATATGGCTACCGAGCCTCGCCGTCCGATAATCGACATGATGAATTCGCTGGGCTATGATATCGCCACGCTCGGCAATCATGAGTGGGATGCGGGTCATCCATTTTTGGGATATATAAACACTTCGGTGGCTAAGTTCGATATGGTATGTGCTAATTGCCAGAGCGATACCATCTCGTTCCCTCAGCCCGATGCCTATAAGATCCTTCGCCGCAAGGGCAAGAAAATAGGCTTTGTCGGGGCGGTGAATAATTACGATAACGGTCATCCTTCGGGCAAGGCTGAGAGTTATGTGGGGCTGCGCTTTGATGATCCCAAGCAGGCAGCCAAGCGTTATGGCGAGCAACTGCGTGCGGAGTGTGATTTGCTGGTACTGCTTTCGCACATTGGCGATGATGTGGATCGAGAGTTGGCTGCCCAGAGCGATTGCTACGATCTGATACTCTGCGGTCATACCCATAATAAGTTGGACACTCTCATCCGTAAGACCCAGCTCGGTCAGTCGGGTAGTGGCTCGAAGCGTGTTGGTGTGAGCCGTATCACGATTAAAGGATGCAAGGTCAAGGCGTTGGATTATCGGATCGTGGAGCTTGCTCCTTACGAAGAGGATGCCAAGATGAAGCAGTGGATCGAACGCATATATGATAATGAGGTGCTGAATCGCCCTATCGGTCGTAGCGAAAAGATTATGGATAAAGTTGGAATTGCAGCGTGGGAGACCACAGCCATGAAGTCCCATTTTGGCGTAGATGTAGCGTTTTATCACTATGGCGGAATCCGTTTCGATGAGATGCCGAGCCAAGATATAAGCACGGGAATGATCTTTGGCGTGGAGCCATTCTCTTCTAAGCTCTACACTATGGTCATGACAGGGGCTCAGATCGAGCGTATGATTCTGGCAAAGTATAATGATCGGGAAAATATGCGCGAGTCGCACCGTCTGGATATCTTTTCTACCGAACCCTATACGATTCATGTCGGGGAGTCGGGCGATGCGCTGAGTGTAGAGTTTAAAAATTTGCAGAAGGATGCGGAATATACTGTAGCAATGGGCGACTATATGTTTAATAATTATAAAGATATAGAGTGTCGTGATCTGCAGCGAACAGATGTGTTGCTGACCGATGTGCTGATGAATCACTTGGCAGAGAACTCTCCAATAGACTTCTCGAATACCCCGATTCAGGAGATAAAGAGATAAGCTCGCGAAAGGAAGCTCGCAAGGTGAAAGCTCGTCATGCGGCTTTTAGAAGCAAATAGGGTGTCGGCAGATTCTGCCAACACCCTATCCTTTTATAATATCCGTTCTTATTTCTTGGTATAAACAACTTTCTTTGTCTGGAAAAACTCCTCCTCGAAGAACTCCGAGATATTGTACTCCGTCCATTTCATGCGTGTGGCAGCAAGCTCCTCGCTCAAATCGCCACCCTTGAGATAGAGTATGCCGTTGGGCAAGGTGCCACGCTGTCCCTTCTCAATTTTGCCCCAAATCCACTTTACGAAGGTCGGCATCTCGGTAACGGCGCGCGAGATCACATAGTCAAAATGCTCTGGAATCTGCTCCACACGGGTGTGGCGAGCATCTATGTTTTTGATCTGGGCACCCTCACATACCCCCTTTACCACAGTGATTTTCTTGCCTATCGAGTCTGCCGAAACAAAACTCACCTCGGGGAACATGATAGCCAGCGGCACGCTCGGAAATCCTCCTCCGCAACCCACATCCAACACCCTTGCTCCTGCATGAAATTGGCACACTTTCGCTATTGCCAACGAATGAAGCACATGACGCAGATAGAGCTGATCGAAATCCTTGCGCGAGATGACGTTGATCTTCGAATTCCAGTCGGCATATAAATCATACAACGCTCTGTATTGCGTTTTCTGTTGCTCCGAGAGCGTGGGGAAATATTTTTCTAAAAGTGTTATCATCTTCTCTATTGGTTTTTCTTGTTTTCGGCTGTCGAGAGCAATCCGCAAGCCGCCTGTATATCTTCGCCACGCGAAGCTCTGATGGTGGTCTGTATGCCTTTGGCGGTGAGTGAGTCGCGGAAGCGGATCATCTTCTCGTCCGAAGGCGAATAGTATGGCGAATCGGGTATTTTGTGGAAACGGATAAGGTTGATTCTGCACTTCATGCCATTGAGCAGACGACACAGCTCCTTGATATGGCGTGGCGAGTCGTTCAACCCCTCCATTACGATATACTCAAACGAGACTCTGCGTTGCCCCGTAAAGTCATATTGGCGCAAAATATCGGCAATCTCCCATATCGGATAGCTCTTTTCGATAGGCATTATCTCCTGTCGCTCCTCGTGGAATGGGTTGTGCAGACTTATCGCCAAATGCACCTTGCTCTCGTCCAAAAATCGCTTCAGATTGCGAGCTACGCCAGCCGTAGAGAGTGTGATGCGTGTGGGTGACCAACCCATACCCCAAGGCGAGGTTATTATCTGGAGCGTCTGTAATACGTTGTCGGTATTGTCCAGAGGCTCTCCCATGCCCATAAATACCAGATTTGTCAGATTTTTACTCTCAGGAATCGAGAGAATCTGATTCAAGATCTCTGTTGGCGAGAGCGAATGTTGCAACCCCTGTCGTCCCGTAGCACAGAATCGGCAACCCATTCTACATCCCGCCTGCGATGAGACGCACAACGTGGCGCGATCTCCATCGGGAATGTATGCCGACTCGATGAACTGCCCCTGAGAGGTGCGGAAAAGGTATTTTTTTGTGCCATCCTGCGAAATACTCTCCTTCAGAGGTGCATCCAACCCCAAAGTGTATTTCTCTTTGAGGAGCTTACGCGCAGCCACCGAAATGTTGGTCATCTGCTCTATGTCATCCACCCTGTTTACATAGAGCCAACGCGCAATTTGCCCTGCCGCAAAACGGGGCAAAGACTCCTTTGCGCAGAGCTCTTGCAGTTGGGGTAATGTTTTGCCGTAGAGGCTCTCTTTTTTACTCTCAGACATGGTTTAAAATTTTACTTCGAGAACAAAAGTAAAAAAAAAATGAATATTTTTGTTCAGCATAGGTGTTTTTTTGATTTTTTATGATTATATTTGCCCTGAGAACTGCAGTTATAGCTACTTTTGGAGTCATATTTCGAGGAGCGAAGTTGCGCCGATGGGTGTTGCGGAGTTGTTTGGAGTGGATGATTGGGTGGTTGTAATGCGGTGATTATTATGCGATTAGGTGGTTTATGTCGCATTTTGGAAGCAACAAATTAAATTAAAAAATAAACTTTAAAGTATGGAAATTAAAAAATCACCAAAGGTAGACCTTCAAAATCGTAAGGGTCTTTTCCTTGAGATTGGCTTAATTATCTCATTGCTTCTTGTGGTGTTGGCGTTTAGCTACGCTCCAAAGGAGTATCGTATTGAGCAGGTCGATTTGAACTATGGTCCTATTGAGGAGGAAATCACAGAGATCACTCGTAACGAGCAGAAACCACCAGAGCCACCAAAGAAGATCGAGATTCAGGTATTCAACGATATCCTCGATATCGTAACTAACGATACCAAGATCACTACCGATATCTCTTTCGATGAGTTTGAGGAGGGTATGGAGATTACCACTCAGGTCGTAGAGGTTGAGGAAGAGGAGGACGTTGAAGATGATGCTCCTTTCATCAAGGTAGAGAAGATGCCTACATTCCAGGGCGGTGATTTGAATAAGTTCCGTAACTGGGTACAGGGTAAGCTTCGTTACCCACAGATCGCACAGGAGAACGGTATCTCAGGTCGTGTTATCTTGTCTTTCGTGATCGAGAAGGATGGTACTTTGACTAACATTGAGGTTCTCCAGACTCCAGACCGTTCTTTGGCAGAGGAGGCTACACGTGTTGTGAATAGCTCTCCAAAATGGGAGCCAGGTATGCAGCGTCAGCAGCCTGTACGTGTTAAGTACACATTGCCTGTTGTATTCCAGATTAAGAACTAATTACTTATGTAAGGTGTCCCGTGATTCGTTGCGGGATTCCTTTTTTTTTGCTCTATAGTATGGTAAAACCCAAGAATGAGAATAATAAACCACAGGTAGAGGAGCCTCAGGATCTGCGTCAAAGAGCTGTGGTCGTGGCTGTTATCCGCGATCAGCAACCCATCGAGCAGGCTGAGGAGTTTTTGGCTGAATTGGAGTTTCTGGCTGAGACTGCCGACATTGTGACCGTTCGCCGATTCACTCAGCGACTGCCACAACCTTCGTCTCGCATATACGTGGGACCGGGTAAGCTGGAGGAGATTGCGCAATATGCCGAGGCAAATGAGATTGATGTGGTGATCTTCGATGATGAGCTCTCTCCATCGCAGACCCGCAATATTGAGCAGGCTATGCCTTGTAAAGTGCTGGATCGTACGCGTCTGATCCTCGACATTTTCATGTCTCGCGCCCGTACAGCATACGCCAAAACTCAGGTGCAGCTGGCTCAATATGAATACCTCTTGCCTCGCCTGACAGGTATGTGGACTCACCTTGAGCGTCAGCGAGGTGGTACAGGTACTCGTGGTGGAGCAGGTGAGCGCGAGATCGAGACCGACCGCCGTATTGTGCGCAACCGCATCTCGAAGCTCAAGGAGGATTTGCAGAAGATTGATCGCCAGATGGCTGTGCAACGCTCCAACCGTGGTCACATGGTGCGTGTGGCATTGGTGGGTTATACCAATGTGGGTAAGTCAACGCTGATGAATCTGATCTCGAAGAGCGAGGTCTTTGCCGAGAATAAACTCTTCGCTACGTTGGATACTACGGTGCGTAAGGTAGTCTTCGACAATCTGCCATTCCTGCTTTCCGATACCGTAGGTTTTATCCGTAAGTTGCCTACTCAGCTTATCGAGTCATTTAAATCGACTTTGGACGAGGTGCGCGAGGCGGATCTGCTGGTGCATGTGGTGGATATCTCGCATCCTAATTTTGAGGAGCAGATTGATGTGGTGAAGCAGACCTTGCAGGATATCGGTGCGGGTGATAAGCCTGTATATCTGGTGTTTAATAAAATTGATGCCTACACCTACGAGAAGAAGGATGAGGATGATTTGACGCCCGCAACGCGCAAAAATCTCTCGCTCGAAGATCTCAAGCAGAGCTGGATTGCCAAGGCAAATACACCTTGTATCTTTATCTCGGCGGTGGAACGCATGAATATAGAAAAACTCAGGGGCGACCTTTATGGTATGGTTCGTGAGATTCATGCAGGTCGTTATCCGTTTAATAATTTCTTGTACTAAAGCTAAAACAACTCATTATGATTCATATTCTTAACGAGCAAAATTCGATCCTCAATAAATTCCTTGCGCAGATTCGCGATAAGGTGATTCAGCAGGATTCAATGCGTTTTCGCCGCAATATAGAGCGCATAGGCGAGATTTTGGCATACGAGATCTCGAAAACTTTGGATTACAAGAGTCAGACGGTGGAGACTCCGCTGGGTGAAGCCGAGGTGGAGATGATCGAGGATAAGGTGGTCTTGGCTACCGTGTTACGAGCTGGATTACCACTTCATCAAGGTTTTCTGAACTACTTTGATGATGCTCAGAATGCCTTTGTGTCGGCTTATCGTCATCACTCGAAGAGCAACGAGTTTAAGATCGTGGTGGAGTATATCTCATCGTGTGATCTGGAGGGTAAGACTCTGATTTTGGTCGATCCGATGTTGGCTACTGGAGCTTCGCTTGTGAAGACCTATGAGGCGTTGTGCGAGAAGTGTGGTCGCCCAGCGCGAACCATCGTGGCATTGGTCATTGCAAGTGAGCAAGGTGTGGATTATGCAGTAAATCATATGCCTAAATCGACTTCGCTGTGGTTGGGTGCTGTGGATTCGGAGCTTACTTCGAAGTGTTATATCGTGCCTGGAATAGGCGATGCAGGCGATTTGTGTTTCGGCAAGAAGTTGTAGCGTTAGGAGCTGAAATAAATAAAGGCATATTCCTTGAGTGGGAATATGCCTTTAACTTTTTTGTCTGTATCTTCGTTACTTGATCTGGATTGAGTTCAAAACATCCAGACGACCATCGTTGATCTGCTTGATGATCAACTCGCCAAAGAGAGTGTTCTGCCAAGCAAACCACTTACGGGTGAAGTCCTTTGGATTATCCACGTTGAATGACTCGTGCATGAAACCTGTGCCAGCATCGGTACACATCAACATCTCGATGCAGTGCTTGATCTCGGCATCATCATCGCTTGTGAATGCCTTCATCATGATACTCATAGGCCATGCCATGTCGTAGCCGATGTGTGGACCGCCGATACCCTCACCAGCCTTACCTGTGAAGAAGTATGGGTTATTCTTGCTCCATACAAACTCGCGAGTGTTGGCGTAGATATCCATGTCGATAACCTCAGGGTTGAGGTACTTCATAGCCAAAAGGCTTGGCACGTTGGCATCATCCATCAAGTGGTAGTTGCCGAAGCCGTCAACCTCGAATGCGTAGATCTTGCCATAGATAGGGTGATCATAGATAGCGTACTTCTTCAAAGCCTCGCTCACCTCGTCAGCCAATGCGCGGCACTGCTTAGCAAGCTCAGTGTTCTTATTTACCTTAGTCAAGATCTCCTCAGCCTTCTGCAATGCCGAAACTGCGAAGAAGTTGGCTGGTACGAGGAACTGAAGCACAGTAGCATCGTCCGATGGGCGGAAGCTCGATACGATCAAGCCAACAGGATTTACAGGCGCACCCAAACCGTTGTTTGAGAGTGTATCGAACTGACGGTCTGTCTTACGGCGGAATGAGTATGGACCTACGCCATCCTTACGCTGCTGCTCCTTGAAGGTCTTAAGTACGTTGGCAATAGCCTTCAACCACTCTTCGCCGAAAACCGATGTGTCGCCCGTAACTACCCAATAGTAGTAAGCCAAGCGGATAGGGTAGCAGAGTGAGTCGATCTCGTACTTGCGCTCGTGAAGCTCAGGCTTCATGTCTGTATAATCTGACATCCAGTCACCTCCCGTAGGACCATCGTTGAATGCGTTGGCATAAGGGTCGATGTTGATAGAGTAGAACTGACGGTTGATCACACCTGCCAACATAGCCTTAAGCTCAGGATCTGAGTTAGCGAACTGAACGTATGGCCATACCTGCGCACCCGAATCGCGCAACCACATGGCGTGGATATCGCCTGTATATACAAAGGTATCATCCTTGCCGTTGGCATCCTTGCGGTAGTGTACTGTAGTGTCCAAAGTGTTAGGGAAGCAGTTGGCAAACATCCAAGCCAAACGAGGGTTGGTGAGCTGCTTGCAAACCTTCTCGATCTCAGCCTCGATAGCCTTCGAAGAGAAGAGGCGATCCTCGGCGGCAGGACGCTGGCTCTTGAACTCAGCCACAGGCTCTGCCTTTAAGGTGTAGTTTGATGCACTTGCCTCGGCTTTAGCCTTCTCGATGTCGGCAATCTGTCGTGTCTTTGAGCAATCACATGACCAGAGCAGGGTTGCTGCGCAAGCCAATGTGAGGGTAAAAAGTAGTCTCATGAAAAATTGTTTTTTATTGGTTTCTAAAGTGTTTACGGTCCAAAGGTAAACAAAAAACGCAAGATAAGCACTCTCGTAGAGACATTTTACATCGAGAAAATGTAATTTTCTCGGGGCGAATCATTATATTTGCATAAAAGTATAAATTTATATTTGAATATTGATATGGATCTGACTACTTATAAAAGACGCAAGGCTCATGAGGTGCGCATCGGAGAGGTGAAGATTGGTTCGGCTCATCCCATTGCGGTGCAATCTATGACCAATACCGCCACTGCCGATACCGAAAAGAGTGTGGCTCAGGTTGAGCGTATAGCTCAGGCGGGAGCTCCCATCGTACGTCTTACGGCGCAGGGCAGAAAGGAGGGCGAGAATCTGCAGAATATCATGCTTCGCCTAAAGGAGGATGGTTGCCGTGCGGCTATCGTTGCCGACATCCATTTTGTGCCCGAGGTGGCAGCCATTGCGGCTCAGTATGTAGATAAGGTGCGTATCAATCCTGGTAACTATCGTACCTCGAATGGCGAGTTGCAATCGCTCATCGCACAGTGCCGCGAGCGAGGTGTGGCTCTGCGTATAGGTGTTAATCATGGCTCGTTGGCGAAGCGAATTTTCGATGAGTATGGCGACACGCCCGAGGGTATGGTCATCTCGGCTATGGAGTTTTTGAAGGTTTGCCGAGAGGAGAATTTCGATCAGGTGGTAGTCTCTATGAAGTCGAGCAATACGCGCGTTATGGTGCATGCCTACCGCTTGCTTGTGGAGGCTATGGAGCGTGAGGGTATGACCTATCCGATCCACCTTGGCGTGACTGAGGCTGGTAACGGATTGGAGGGCAGAATCAAGAGTGCCGTGGGTATCGGTGCGCTTCTTTCGGATGGCATTGGCGATACGATCCGTGTCTCGCTTACCGAGGCTCCCGAAAACGAGGTCCCCGTGGCGCAGATGCTGGTTGAACACTATGCCGAGCGTGAGGGATTGTTCGAAGTAAAACACCCAGAGCGTTACTCTTCGACAGCATATCGCCGCCGTAGCGATGTGATGACGCCCATAACACACGATGAGTTGACCGAGGAGTTCCGCGTGGTAGAGGCTCAGAGCAAGAATCCGACAGCTGAGTTGCGTGCTGCAATTCTTAATATGGATGATAGCCAGCCTGTTGTAGTAAAGTGCCGTTATGAGCAGACCTCGGCAGAGGAGGTTGGAGTTAAGGCTGCGGCAGATCTGGGAGTTTTGTTCCTCGATGGTTTGGCAGACGGAATATGGGTCGATGCTCCCAATCTGAGTCAGGAGCAGGTACTCCAGATCGAGCTTATGATCCTGCAGGCGGCGCGTGTACGTTTCTCCCATACCGAATATATAGCTTGTCCAAGTTGCGGACGTACGCTTTACGATATTGAAAAGACTTTGGCAGACATCAAGAGCCGCACAAATCACCTGAAGAATCTCAAGATCGGTGTCATGGGTTGTGTGGTGAATGGTCCTGGCGAGATGGCGGATGCCGACTATGGTTATGTGGGTGCTGCCGCAGGACGTATCACGCTCTATAAGGGACGCGAAGTTGTCGAGCGCAATATCCCGCAGGAGGAGGCTATCGAGCATCTTATCGAGTTGATTAAGCGCAACGGCGATTGGATCGAAGCCTAAAGAGTTTAAGGTTGAAGCTACTAAAAGATGGCGGCGGGTGCGATTAAGCGATATACGGCGCGAGGCATTGTCTTGGGCAAGGTCAAATATGGCGATAAGGGCGTTGTGGTACAGATGCTCACCTCGACACATGGTCGCCAAAGCTATATCGTGCAGGGACTCGGTACGGGGCGTGGAAAGGGCAAGCTGGCACTCTTTCAGCCGATGTTTGCGCTTGAATATGAAGGACTGCTCTCGCCCAAAATGCAGCTCCACCGCTTTGGCGAGGTACACAATGGTCTGGTGTTGCAAACTATCCCCTTTGATGTGAAAAAATCGACCATAGCTCTCTTTATGGCAGAGGTTTTGCACCGTCTCGTTAAGGAGAGTGAGCCTAACGAGATGCTCTTTGACTTTGTGTGGGGATCGGTTGAGGCTTTGGACGATATGCAGGAGGGTGTGGCGAATTTCCACCTCTGGTTTCTCTCGCAGATGTGCCGTTTTCTGGGTTTTTCGCCCGGTAATGAATATATGCCTGATGCGTGGTTTAATATCGCCGAAGGACTCTATACCTTGACTAAACCCCCGAAGGAATATTTTATGAGTCAAGAGAACGCACTCATTCTCCGCGATATGTTGGAGTGCGATGTGCGTTATTTGGCAGAGGTGGGATTGAATCGCAAGCAAAGGGTCGAGTTCCTTGCGGCGTTGATGTCCTACTATGCATTTCATCTTGATACCATCCACTCCGTGCAATCGATAAGAATTTTGCAGGAGGTGTTCTGATTGAGATGGTTTAAAGCATTAATAGTTTCTTTGTTGTTTCTCATGACTTTTGTCATGTGTAGGACTCCCTCTTCGGCTCAGGAGCCAAGAAGGTGGATGGGTGGCGATACTCTGTGGTTTGAGATTGATTCTATGACCGATTTTGAGCCTCATCATCAAGATACATCGCTCTTTCGGTGGGAACCACCCATCGACATTGGACATCATGACCAATCGTATCACTCCCTTGTGGAGGCTACTCCGCAGAGGGTGAAGTTTGAGTATGAGATACCTCTTTGGAGCGTCTATCGCCGTTCGATAAGGCTTTGGGGCATAACCTTCTCTACGGGGCAACCATCTCCGTTTGCTCCATATCCTGCGCAGAATGAGCAGGATGCATCGGTCTTGTCGTTCCCCGTACCTAAACCAAGATAGCCCCGACTAAAATTCTGAATTCTGAATTTTGAATTGTCATAGGTCCATATACTCCTCCATCTTCTGGCTCAGATATTTGTTGTCCAGATGGGTGTATATTTCGGTGGTGAGGATGTTTTCATGACCGAGTAACTCCTGTACCTGACGGATGTTGGCTCCACCTTGCAAAAGATGCGTGGCGAAGGAGTGACGCAGAGTGTGAGGGCTGATGTTTTTCTCTATTCCAGCGCGTTGGGCAGCCTGCTTGATGATGTTGAATATCATTACGCGAGTAAGGCGTTTGCCACGGTTGTTGAGAAACAGGGTATCCTCCTTTTTGTGCTGCTCCTGCGTCTGCTCCATGTAGAGTTGTATGCGGCTGCGTGCTACCGAGCCGATGGGTACAAGGCGTTGTTTGTCGCCCTTGCCGATGATGCGAATGTAACCCTCTGCGAAAAAGAGATCTCCGAGCTTCAGATCACATAGCTCCGTTACGCGCAATCCGCAGGAGTAGAGTAGTTCCAATATGGCGCGATCCCTAAGACCTTTGGTGGTCGATTGATCTATCAACCCTATCATGGTCTCAATCTCCTGAGTGGAGAGCGTGTCGGGGAGTTGTCGCGATGCCTTAGGTGCTTCGACCAGCTCGGCAGGCGATGTGTCGATCATCTCCTCCAGAAGCATGAAGTTGAAGAAACTCTTTATGCCGCTAAGGTAACGCGCCTGAGAACTCTTTTCGCGTCCGCGCTCATACAACCACTGCATATAATTGTCGATCATCTGCTGCTCCACTTTGCGTGGTGGCACATCGTACATACGTAGGATGAAGTGCTTGAACTGCTCCAAGTCGCGCATATAGGATTCTATGGAGTTGGGCGACAGCTGCTTCTCCAAACGTATATATGTGCGGTAGCTACGCGTAATTTCGTTCCACTTTTTGAGATATTCTGCCATATTATTTTTAACTTTGTAGCGTTGCGAAGATACGAAAATTTTACATAATATTATGCAATACGTTGAACTAAATATAAATGTCAAGGATGAGGAGCAGGCTGATATCCTGACTGCCATGTTATCGGATTATCCCTTCGAGGCTTTTGAGTCCGATGCAAGTTCTCTCAGAGCATATATCCCCACCACCGAGCATGAATTGTGTCGCCGTCAGGTCAGTACGCTGCTTGAGGAGTGGGATATCTCGGATTATGCCTTCAGCGAGGTGGAGCAGCAGAATTGGAATCAACAGTGGGAGAGTGATTTCGAGCCTGTCGATGTCGAAGGTGCAACCCCTATCCGTATCCGTGCGCCACACCATGAGGCTAAAGAGGGTGCGGTGGATGTTGTCATAGCTCCTCGTATGTCGTTCGGTACGGGACATCATACCACTACTGCTCTTATGTCGCAGACAATCGCCGAATTGAGTCTTAAAGGACGTGGTCTCGATATGGGTTGCGGTACGGGAGTGCTGGCGATCGTAGCGTTGAAGTGCGGAGCCGAGAAGATGGTCTGTGTCGATATTGACGATTGGGCTTGCGACAGTTGTCGCGACAGCGTGAGCCTGAGTGGCGTGGAGCATAAGGTTGAGGTTCGTTGTGGCTCGACCGATGTGCTTAGGCGCGAGCAGTTCGATTTTGTGTTGGCAAATATCAACCGCAACATATTGCAGATGATGCTACCGCACTTCGCGCAGCGAATCAGCGAGGGAGGTCAACTCTTGATGAGTGGTTTCCTTGGTGAAGATATTGTTCATATCACAGCTTCTGCTTTGGAGTGTGGCTTTGCCGTGGAGCAGGTCAAGGAGCGTGATGAGTGGGTTGTGATGGTTTGTAGAAAAGAGTAGAGATGGTAATACTTCCTTTAGCATATATGCCCTCGGTGGAGTATGTTGCGCGCCTCTTGCGTGAGGAGTGTGTGATAGATCTGGGGGAGAATTTCATCAAGCGTTCGGAGCGTAACCGCGCTCATATTCTCTCGGCAAATGGTGTGATGGCTCTTACGGTAAACGTGGAGAATGCCAATCGCCCACGCCAGAAGATGCGCGATGTGAAGATAGATTACTCGAAGCGTTGGCAACATCAGCATTGGGTGTCGATATTTTCGGCATATAAGTCATCGCCATATTTCGACCATTTTGCTCACCGCATCGAGCCATTTTATCGTAAGGAGTGGAAGTATCTTGTGGATTATAATCTGGAATATACCTCTACGCTACTCTCGCTCTTGGGTGTGAATCGAGAATTGCCACTGTCTCAGAGTTATTATGAGGCGCAGCCCGATGATCTTGACCTTAGACCCAAACACAAAGAGAACTCGACCTTTGTAGCCGAGCCCTATTTTCAGGTCTTCTCTGACCGCATGCCTTTCGAGGCGAATTTGTCTATTTTAGATCTTATAATGTGCGAAGGACCACAAGCCGTTAATGCTGTCTTAATGCGTTGTCGATTGTGATGATCTGATCATCCGAGATATCGCCTGAGGTGAGCTTGACGTGGTTTCTGCCACGCATAATTATCGGATCAGAGATATATTGGCAAGGGGCATATTTGTTGACCTTGATCGTATCTTTATTTACCACCAGCACAGGCACTTTATCCATCGAAGCGTAGAACTTAATCTGCTGCAATGAGTCCTGACGTATGTTGCGGCGTTTCTCCGAAAGGTGAAGCGTAGGCTTCTTCTTGTTCCATAGTGCGCGATAGAGGTAGTATGGGTCTTTCTGATCTTTGCGGTCGAAAGTTACCAATCCTGTGCGCGATATGCCATCGTTGTGGCGTACCGAACCAAATTCAAACATATTATTGATCCAGATACCCCAGAAGAGTGAATCCTGAGCCAGTTGCTGAGCATATCCCTCGTGGAATTCGGTCTGCCAACGCTCAGGCAACCAACGCTGGTCAATCTGCGCAGGCTTAACGCTGTTGTCCGTCTGCTGGTCGATAGAGCCAGCCTCGCCATAGGCTACGGCAGAGCGCAAGTGAGCCCACTCGGTGTGTAGCTTGTCGCTCCATACCTTGATATCGCTGATGTTTCCTCGCTCCCAGCCCAGATTCTGTTGCCAAACGATAAGATCTGTAACGAAGTTGATCTCACCATCTTGATTACTGCAGGCAACTGTAGGACGTGAAGGGTCCATCTGCTTGGCAGTGTTGTTCAGATCCTTGACAAAATCCAAGATGTTGTCGCCTCTGAGCCATGCCAAAGAGTAGATACCCCACATCACTACCGATGGGTGGTTGATGTTCTGGGCAATGATCTCGCGGAGCTGCTGCAAACCGTTCTGCTTGAACTTATCGGTAGGATAGTAGAAAAAGTCGCTTAAATATGGAGCTCTGGTAAATGGGGTGTCGATCCATACCAAGAGCCCGTTCTGGTCGCAACAGTTGTAGAGATATTGCGAGTGTGGAGCCGTTGCCGAGCGTATGGCATTGGCTCCAATATCCTGAATATGCTCCAAATCCTCGTCATAGTGGCGGGTGCGGAGTGCGCTACCGATGGCAGCACGGTCGTGATAGAGCGTAACGCCCTGAATCTGTATGCGTTTACCGTTAATCTTGAGTCCGCTTTTGCTCGCTGCTTCGATCTTGCGGAATCCTGTGGTGACGGTCACCTCATCTTCTTGCCTGTGACCAATACCGATGGTTATGGTGTAGAGATTCGGCTCGCTTGGACTCCATAACAGAGGCTCTTCCAGAGTGAACGGAATGTCGATAGGTGTATCCTTTTCGATGCGTCCTTTCAAGAAACGCGAGTGTACCACATCTCCTGTCGGGGCACGTACCGTGATGGATAGGTCGCAAGACTTATCTAATGTGGCTGTTACCCAAACTGAGGCTGTGGCGTTGACGGTATTGCCCACTATGCTGTTTTGGTGGATAAGTACGCCATCCGAGCCGTAATAAAGTGGCGATATGGTGGTCTGCTCTGTTACGATAAGCTCCACCTCGCGATATATACCGCCATATTGATTAATCTCCGAAGAGGTTGGCAGAATATCATTCTGATAAGAGTTGTTCACTACCACCACAAGCGAGTTGTCGGTACCGAACTTGACATGAGAGGTGATCTCGAATGTGAAGGCTGTGAATCCGCCACGATGCTCACCTGCGTGGTGTCCGTTGACAAAGACATCGGCGATGGTCTGCACGCCGTAGAACTTCAGAAAAAGACGTTTGGTACTCCACTCAGCAGGGATATATATCGAGCGAGAGTAGTTACCTATGGTCTGCAGGTAGTTGCCCTGACCTGCCAAAGCATCGAGATTCCAAGTATGAGGCAACGAGATATTGCGGGCGTAGTCGGAGCTGGTCTCCAACTTATAGAAGAATTGCCAATTTTCGTTCAGCGAGTATATCTCTCTACCCGAAACAGAGAGGCTAACGAATAAAAATATGAGTGAAAAAATGATTCGTTTCATAGTATTAGGTTTTGTGCTTTGTGACGCATAATTCATGCAAAACGAAGATTCATTGAGGCTCCAAGCATGAGCGCGAAAACTTTTACTTACTGCAAATATAGTGATTTTCTGGCAAAACAAAAGTTTTTTCTCGGCAAATAGGCAATAAAAGCCTTTATTTTGTACTGATTTTGAACATTTCGGCACATTTAACTCACAAAAACAAACTGCGAAGCAGTCGTGAGGAAAATACACACTC
>JAFXLG010000011.1 GCA_017531305.1 Alistipes sp. | reverse complement strand
GCTTCAGAGGGTGAGTTGGCAGGTGTTCTCGGTTACACTAACGAGGATGTTGTTTCATCTGATTTCTTGGGTGACGCTCGCACTTCTATCTTCGATGCTAAGGCTGGTATCGCTTTGACTGACACATTCGTTAAGGTTGTTTCTTGGTACGACAACGAGTGGGGTTACTCAAACAAGGTTCTCGACCTTATCTCAGTTATGAAGGCTTACAACAAGTAATCCTTAATAATCTAAGATACTTCTTAGAGGTTGTCCAACAAGTTTTGAGGGACAACCTCTTTTTTTGTTTTGAAGTTGTATAACAAGAGGGATTTTTAGGACTGCGAAGCCCCTGAAACCGCAGCATACTTAAGCGTATGTGAGGATTTAAAGGGCGAGCATGACGCCAAAATCACCTTGTTTGACAACTTCTCTTTTTTATATCCATACTGAAAATTCATATCGAAAAATTTGGAGTGTAAGAGATTTTTGTTACCTTTGTATCATAACAGACCATAACAGTTGATAATAACACATAATAATGGATAAAATTTCAGGAGTACATACCGCCTCAACGCTATACCACAAATTAGCGACTCAGATATTAGAGGATATTGACGCAGACAAACTAAAGGTTGGAGACAAACTGCCATCCATTAATCAAGCCTGCAAATTATACAATATCTCGCGCGATACGGTGCTGGCAGCCTACAAGATGCTGCAAGATAAGCAGATTGCAATATCTATCCCGGGCAAGGGATTCTTCGTAAACAAGAAACGAAGCATCGACTCCCTACGTGTATTTATTCTCTTCGATGCAATGAACCAATACAAGGAGACGCTATATCGTTCCCTTACCGACTCATTGGGCGAGCAATACGAGATCACCATCGCGTTCCACTATTACAACACCAAATTATTCGACAATCTGGTCAGCAACGCTATCGGTCACTTCGATTACTATATTATCATGCCTCACTTCTCTTGCGATGTAAGCAAGACTCTTGATATGATACCCGCCGAGCAACTACTACTACTTGATGCCTTTCCACAAGGCTACTCCGCCAACTGCTCGGCGGTATATCAGGACTTCCAAAACGATTCATACGAGGGGCTGAAATCCCTATACCACAAACTTGTACGCTACGAGGCTCTACACATTATATATAATGACCGATTCCAATATATGCCCGAAGGTTATAAGATCGGTGCATACCGATTTGCTGGGGAGTTCGGTTACAGGGTAACTATTGAGCCAGGGTTTGACATCCGAGACATCGAGCGCGGTCATTGTTATATGGCGGTATCGGAGCGAGATTTGGCATCGTTCATCAAACAGGCAAAAGAGTATGGCTTTAGCATAGGAGAGGATGTCGGATTGATGAGTCTTGACGATACCCCACTCAAGGAGGTACTCATAGGAGGAGTCACAACGCTCACCACTGACTTTAGTTTAATGGGCGAGCAGGCTGCAAAGCTGATTCGCAACAAAGAGCATCAACGCATTGCCAACCCATGGCGACTGCACGACAGAGGAAGCCTATAAAACAAGAATAAATAACCATATAAAAGAGCATGAAAACTGCAAAACAAATCGCTTGCACATTGATGCTTGCACTTCTATCAATGCTCGGCTTTCCACTGAGTGCCGATGCAGCTCGTTGGAACAAGGAGACCACTGATTGGAGCAAAAACCCAAAACCACAAATAGGAGATTGGGGCTTTGACCGTCCTGGGTATCCTAAAGGGCTGTATATACATGGAGTAACGGTAAAAGAGGGTAAAAAGGTAAAAAATCCTATTATATACGACAACGATGTGTTCGATGATGTTTTCGATGATGAATGGATGTATGCTATGGCATCGCTCAGCAAGTTGGATATCGCAGCGTTGATCGTAACGCCCGTGCTTACCGACTTTTGGGGATTCTATCATCACGATTGGATTCAAACTGCATACGATTCACGCAACCTTGCTATAGAGAGTGGAATCAACGAGAAACATCTACCGCAAATAGTTATCGGCACAGAAGCCGAGAGCGAGAAGTTGGGCGAAAAGAAGCTATCGGAGGGAGCTCACCTATATGTAAAAATTATCAACGAGCAATACAAGAAGGACCCTTCACGTCCTGTCATCATCAACATAGGCGGACAAGGCGCAACTTTGGCTTCGGCATACTGTATTGATCCTTCGATAGCTGATAAATGTATAGTTTATTATACTGATATAAAAGTTTACAACGGACACTACCAGTGGGCATCAAAACTTATTGCCAAAAACTTTAGAGTCGTAAGTTGGGGACAAGATAATTGGTGGATGTGCAAGAAGAACCAGAATGAGTGGAACGTATTGCCTCGTCCAGTAAATCCTCGCGCCAAGCAGAACGATGTAAATAGCGGAGAGTGGGCATTGCTTACAGAGATGAAAGTGCCAATGCTCGACCACATGGTACATCAATTCCGCAACCGTCACGAATATAGTAATGATGGAGAAAGAATATATGGAGACGCTTACGGAGATGGAACATTTATCCATGCTTGGTTACCAAACATCTTCTCTGATGCAGAGTTACAGATAGTCCGAGGAGGAGAGGTACTGCACGTCACTCGATTCACTGCAGAGAATGAAGCCGCAGTAAAGAGATTTACGATGGATATTCTGCTCAATAAGAGAGCATATAAACCTGCAAAATAACGCCAATATGAAAAAATTACTTTCGATAATCTTTCTGCTAACATTGTCTCTGACGGCTTACGCACAAGAGCAACCTCGTTTGGAGGTATCGCCCGATGGACATTCACTCCAATGGAGCAATGGAGATCCCTTCTTCTATATGGCAGATACGGCATGGGAACTTATCCACAGACTGGATCGCGAAGAGGTCGATACTTATCTCAAACTTCGCAAAGCTCAAGGTTATAACGTAATTCAGACAGTGGTACTCTCTGAATTTGATGGATTAAATACCCCAAATGCCTACGGAGATAAACCCTTCAAGGGGAATCATCCTTCGACAATGGCAATCAAAGATGGAGAACAGAATGATTATTGGGATCACATAGAGTATATTCTGAGCAGAGCCACCGAGATGGGACTATATGTGGGTCTTTTACCTACGTGGGGGCATTTTTGGAATGATGACAACTCTTTTTTCGACAAAAAGAGTGCCGCTCAATATGCTAATTACATGGCTGGGCGTTATGGTAAATATAATGTGATATGGATTTTAGGCGGAGATCGCAACCCTAAGAATCGCGCCAAAGAGGATATTATACGCTCGATGGCAACTGCGATAAAGGCGGTTGACAAACACAATCTGATCACATTCCATCCAGGAGGATGGCAAAGTTCGGCTACTTGGTTTCACAATGATGGTTGGCTCGACTTCAATTCGCGCCAAAGCGGACACCAAAAAGAGTATAAATCTCATATAAAGACTTATGAGAATTATCTACTCGAACCAACAAAGCCCGTAGCAGATATCGAGCCACAATATGAGGTAGTCAAGGATCACGACCCTTTTGGTAAAGATTACTCCACCGCCGCTGATGCTCGCCGTTCGATTTATTGGGCTGCATTTTACGGAGCATGCGGAGTAGCATACGGACATAATTCAGTATGGCAGATGTATGATCCCAAGAACGGATTTGAACCCAAATTCGATCCTACAGCTACATGGCTTGAGACGATAAAGAGCGGTGCTGGAGCTGAGATTCCTCGCCTGAAGGATCTGCTCTACTCTCGTCCATTCTTCTCACGCCGACCAGCTCCCGAACTACTCATAAAGGAGGACGATAAAGTACCGGGAGAAGGAACTTCACATATAGCAGCACTACTTGATAGGAATGGCTCGTACGCCATGATCTACAACCCCGGTGGTCAAGCATTTTCCATCAACGGAGAGATGCTCAAGGCTAAAAAGCTTGTAGCATGGTGGTTTGATCCACAGACAGGCAAGGTAACAAAGATTGATAAAATCGAGAACGGCTCTGCGCCACTCAGATTTATCCCACCTACACCAAATAAAGTGAAGGATTGGGTACTAATCGTAGATGATGCCTCAAAGCACTACCCTACACCAGCAAAAAAGAATAAAAACTTAAAATAACTACTTAACATGAGACGTTCGATTTTAATTTTGGCGATGGCGATATTTAGCCTTATCTACGCTTCAGCTCAAAATCTCGGTAAATTGGAAGTATCCGAGAATGGACATTTTCTGCAATATGATGATGGCTCACCATTCTTCTATTTGGGCGACACTGCTTGGGAGCTATTCCACCGTCTCGACAGAGAACAAGCCGACATCTATCTGCAGGATCGTGCCCAGAAGGGTTACAACGTAATTCAGGCTGTAGCTTTGGCTGAGCTGGATGGTGTGGATGTAGATAATGCCTACGGACATAAGCCACTCGTAAACCGCAACCCTGCCCAACCCGCAACCGCAGAGGGCGAGCAGAACGACTATTGGGATCATGTGGATTATATTGTCTCTAAGGCAAACTCCTTGGGGATGTATATCGGATTGCTACCCACATGGGGACGCTATTGGAATGACGGCAACCCGATATTTAACCCTCAAAACGCCGAAGCCTACGGACGTTGGATCGCTGAGCGTTATCGCACAAAGAAGGTGATCTGGATATTGGGCGGTGATCGCAACCCCGACAATGGACACAAACAAGCCATCATACGCGCCATGGCACGCGGAATACGCTCAGTAGACAAGCAGAATCTCATCACATTCCACCCTACGGGCTGGCAGACATCATCAAAGTGGTTTCACAATGATGATTGGCTCGCCTTCAACGGTCGTCAGAGTGGACATAACCAGCGTTATGACTCAAATTCAAGGATCTTGGAGGACTTTAACCGCAAGCCAGCAAAACCAATTTTGGAGCTTGAACCACTATACGAAGATCATCCATTGGAGTTTCAGCCCGACAACGAGGGACACTCCACAGCGTGGGACGTGCGCCGCGCACTCTATTGGTCGGTGTTCTATGGTTCGGCAGGCGTGACTTATGGACATCACTCCGTATGGCAGATGTATGACAAAGGTCGCGGACCGATAAATCGACCTCTCATGCCATGGCACGAGGCTATCGAACAGCCAGCAGCTGCTCAGGCTCAGTATCTGAAGAACCTGATGCTTTCGCGCCCATACTTCACACGCCGCCCTGCGCCCGATTTTATCGTTCAGAAGGAGAACTACTCGGAGATGCCTGGCAAGGGTCGCTATCATTTTGCTGCGACCATCGACACCGAAGGAAACTATGCTATGGTATATGCCCCTATCGGCAGAGAGTTTCAGGTTAAGGGCGAAATGCTCCACAAGGGAGAACTCATTGCGTGGTGGTACAACCCACGCACAGGCAAGGCGTCAAAAATCGGTAAGGTAACAAACGATGGATCGCCAATCTCGTTCACCCCTCCTATGCTAAACGAGGCTGTGGATTGGGTTTTGGTTTTGGACAATGCTAAGAAGCACTACCCTACACCTGGGAAGATTAAGAAATAATAAAACAGCCGACTATGAAACTTAAAATCATAATAACACTCCTACTAACGGGACTATTGTTGCCTACTATAGGATTGACGCCAACAGCCCACGCCAAGAGGTATAAAAAGGGCTTCCTATATCGTGAGGGAACACAACTCATGCTCAACGGAAAACCCTACTCGTGTGCATCGTTCAACTCATTCCAATTCTGCGGCTGCGGACACGATTATGAACTCTTCAGCGATGAGGAGCTGGAGAAGGTCTTAGCGAGTCTGCCTAAGAATATAATTCTACGCACATGGGCATTCCCAAGCTACAAGGATAATGTTGACAAACTCATAAGACTTGCCAAGAAATATGATCTGAAGCTGATTCTTTCGTTGGTAGATGGTCGCAGTTCGTGTGGCAATTTCGATGGCGCACCCAACGGAGATGGAAGTGGCAAAACGGAACATTGGTATAGAGGGGGTTATCGCAAGGAGTATATTCCGCACGTGATTGAGATGACCTCAAAATATAAGGATTCGCCCGCCATAGCTATGTGGGAGATTATAAACGAGCCCGGGGATGTCGATTGGAGGTTGATTCGCAACCTACTACACGAGGTGGCAGCACTAATTAAGAAGCACGATCCCAACCATCTGGTCGAAACTGGAGCCTTCGCTGGCTGGGCATACGATGGATACGCCAATTACAAGGCTCTGCACGACTCGCCACACATTGACGTGGGTAATCTGCACGAATATGACTACGATTATCAAAACTCCAACACCATCGAGTCCCCACACTTCGAGCCATGTCTTAGGGTTATGACCGAGCTGAATAAAGTTCTGATAGTTGGCGAGACGGGTATTATCAGTGGTGATGATTGCCGCACCTCTCTCGACAAACGCGCGAAAGCCATGCGAGAGAAGTTTGATGTATATTTAGGCATGGGGGCAGGTGGAGTCTTTGTATGGAACTTTGCCAAAGAGAGGCGAGGATGTAACCTCACATTTGATCTGAAAGATCCAATGCTGAAGATGATTATTGACTACCAAAAAGCAAATTACAACAAGAAATAAAGACAAAGATAGTTTTGGTGAACGATTGCGCCGAAGGTTTTACCACCATCGGCGCATTTGTTATTTCGCGGCGGGAAGTTTCAGCTCTATCGAAGCTCCCGACCATTGATTAATTTTATGCTTAATATTATATATTGTCTCTGATCCCATCTGCACCTTGACACTCACTTCAAAGGGCTTACAATCAGCCACATCGCGATCTCGTGGCAGGGTATTAGGGATAACATAGACGTAGGCTACGATTGACTCGCAGGGCTGAGTCTGCAACTTTAGCTCTCGCTTTGAGGAATAACCCTCGGGCGCTGATCTCAGATTCGCCCCTACCTCAGCGACAAAACTCTCCGCCTTGACAAAATCAATTCGCTCAGCTTTAGAGTTAAAACCTCCGCACATCAGAGAGAGATTGTATCGCCACAACTCCTCGTATGAACTCTTGACGTGAATCGTAAATTTACTTGCCATATCTGATTATATGTCTTAAAACCACATTCTTTGTGATACAAAAATAGTAATAATTTGCACAAATAATTAATTATTTGTAAATTTGCCTGCTATTTGTACCAAGATGGAGTTTGGCAAACGATACTCAATCGAATATAAAGGGCTGAAAAACAGCACGTTCGACTATCAATTCGTAGTCGACAATGCCCTTTTTGAGTATTACGAGAGCCAAGAGATTAGAGGTGGAAATTGCGATGTGGAGGTCACAATGACCAAAAGTGATCGTCAATTGGATCTTGATTTTGTAATTTCGGGCGAGGTGACATGCGAGTGTGACCGTTGTTTGGAGGATTGCCATATTCCGATTGACTATGAAGGTCATCTGATCGTGCGCCTTAGCGAGCAGCAGGGCGAGTACGATGGCGAAGTGATGTGGCTCAATCCTGCAGAAAATGAGCTTGACCTGACACAATACATTTATGAAAGCATAGTTCTTTCTTTGCCTTACCAGAGAGTTCATCCCGAAGGTGAATGCAACCCCGATATGCTGGCTCGCTTCTCTTTTGCCGAGAATGAAGAAATCGAAGCATTGGAGAGAAAGTCCCACCAGCAAGAGAATCATGGCATAGACGAGGGTGACTTCAATAAGTTGGCAGCATTGAAGGCTCAGATGGAGAGAGGCGAGTAAGAGACTAAAGATACATAAGAGAAACAAACGATAACTTAAAAAATTAATATTGTAAAATGGCACATCCAAAACACAAAGTCTCGTCTACAAGACGTGACAAGAGAAGAACTCATTACAAGGCAGTAGTTCCAACTGTTGTTACTTGCTCAAACTGCGGTGCTTCTGTACTTTACCACCGCGTATGCCCTGAGTGCGGTTTCTACCGTGGCAAGTTGGCTATCGAGAAGAAGGCTGAGTAGTGAATTAGCTTAATGGAGGGTGTCCAACTTAACAAAAGTTAGACACCCTCTTTACATTTTACAAGTTTGCTTGAGTATCTCTTGCAAACCTTGAGTTCTGAATACGCGGACTCCATTTGTTAACCGATTTAAAATAACCCAGACATGTTAAATATCGGTATTGATGCCATGGGTGGCGACTTTGCTCCCGATGTAGTGGTAGAGGGTGCCGTAAAAGCACTGAAAATTATTAAGAAAGATAGTCGCATCATTCTTTTTGGCGATGAGAAGCGCATCAAAGAGTTGCTCAAGAAGCACAACTGCACTTCTGATCAGATCCAGATCGTAGCCACAACAGAGGTCATCGAGATGGGTGATCACCCTGCCAAGGCATTCGCTTCGAAGAAGGACTCAAGCATGACGGTAGGTTTTAACTACCTGAAGGAGGGTAAAATTGACGGTTTCGCCAGCGCAGGATCTACTGGTGCAATGATGGTCGGCTCACAGATGGTTATCAAGACCATCAAGGGTGTTATCCGTCCCGTTATCTCGACCTTTATTCCTATCGTGATGAACCGCAGAGGAATCCTGCTTGATGTTGGATTGAACGTAGATGCCAAGCCTGAGGTTTTGGCTCAATATGGTCTTTTGGGATCTATCTACGCCAAGCACGTTCTGCAGATCGAGAATCCACGAGTAGCACTTCTGAACATCGGCGAAGAGGAGGGCAAGGGTAATGCTCAGTCTAAAGCCACATACGAATTGTTGAAGGAGCAGAAGGATTTTAACTTCGTGGGTAACTGCGAATCTTCATACATCTTCACTGGCAAGTATTGCGATGTGGTCATCGCTGATGGTTTTGTCGGTAACGTGATCCTGAAGATGGCAGAGGCTTTGTATCGTATCAATAGCCGTCTGATGCCTACCAAGCCATGGCTTCTGAACCTGTTGCGCCCTATACTTGAGCCTATTTGTCCAAAGCTCTATTGGTACAGTAACTTCTGGAACTCGATGAACTACGAAAGCGTGGGTGGTACTATCGTTATCGGAGTAAATGCTCCTGTGATGATCGGTCACGGCGGATCTTCGGCAAAGGCAATCTGCTCAATGATCAAGACCATGGAGCGTAACATTGAGTCTAAGGTTACAGAGAAGATTCAGGAGGCATTCAAGGATATTGAGCCTAAGGCAGCAGAAGAGTAATCTTTTAGTAGAATCAGCCTACAAAAGTAGGGGGACATTAATAAAAGTAGTCCATCTGAAAATTTCAGATGGACTACTTTTACTTTTCTATAATAGGTGACCAAAAAGCAATATTCCTACGCTTATACCACCCATGACAACCAAACGGCAATTCTCCTTTGGCTAACTTATAGCACAATTCGGGATGTGAATCAAACGAGAACCCCAAAGCTTGATCGAAAGGCGGATACTTAAACTCCTTTGGCACCAACGCCCAAAACCAGTCTTCGTTGAAGACAATGCCCTGCTTACGTTTAAACTCCTCTGCCCTATCGGCATATCGCACACATGCTGCAATCGCCGAGCTGACTTTTCTCAAAGAGAGCCCGCCGTTGCCGACCTTGCCGAAGTAGTCTTGTCTAAGGATACGACCTTCACCACCAAGCAGTTTACGGCGTAGCCACAGATATTGCTTGATTATTGGCAACTCATATACTTTACGCTTTGGCCATGGCGCACCCACATAGTCATAGCCATAGTCACACCACTCCGAGAGCCTATCGCTAAAGATCCACGCATCGGTTTGGCAGATGAGGATATACTCACTATCCTGAAAAAGTTGATAAAACTCTTTCGACAGCATCATGCAGTTATACCCTGCCACGCCATTGCTGCCCAACCACTCGCGTGAGACGCGCATCACCTCACATCTCGGAACTTCACTAAGTAACGCATCGACATTCAACCCTTCGGGCGCAACCAACACCATAGGATAGCATTGCAACACCTCTGCATTGTGCTTGAACGAAAGCAATTCTCGACCTTCGAGTCGCTCTTTATATACAGGTACTAAGACCTTAACACGTGTCTTGGTCATATTATTTATGCGATAAATATCTTATAATCAATAGGTATGAGCTTAGGCTAAACTTATTTCTCTGCCAAAAGCTCTTTATCTCCTGCCACATCTCCCGCTGGGGAAGGATTCCAAACTTCAGCAACAGCTTCAGACCAAATGCCTCGGTAGCTGCGGCATATCGCTCGACCTGCTTTCGATTGGTCTCGGACTTGGCATAGAGGGGTAATTTGTCTGCCCACTTGGCATTATAGAGCATGACGCTCTCATACCAGCTCTTTGAGAACGAGCCCACCGAACGATGCTCGATAAGTATCGAATGGCAAACATAATTATGGTAACCGCCATAGGCAACCGAAGTGGTAAAATCGGTATCATAGGAGTGGAAACCCTCGAACTGCCGCTGGTCGAAACTAAACTTAACCCACACATCCTTACGCACAAAAAGGCACATACCATCCAAACATATCACCTCGGAATATGGCTCCACGCAATCTGTCTTGCGCAACGACTCTCTCTTGGAGGATGATTTGGAGAGGTAGTTTTTTCGAGTAAATCGCCTCACACCTTGCCAGCCGTAGCGATAGGCATACTTTACCACAGACCCTGCAAAGCCTATCACGCCACAACTCGGCTCGGAGAGTTTAGAAATAATCTCACCGCCCCAATCATTGGTCAAAAACGATATATCCTCATGCGCAAAGCAAAGATACTCACCCTGCGCCTTAGCGGCACACTCGTTATAGACCAGACAAATACCTTTATCGCTACCACGATTGTCGTGTATAATCAGCTCATGCTCCACGCCAATGGTTTGAGCCACATTAACGCGCAACGCCTCTGCCTCATCTGGTCGGATGGAGCAAACGATGATCGAGATCAACGGTTTCTTAGGATCTCGCATGGGATTAGATTTTATCGAAACCCTTAGTGAACTTGATCCAATAGTATTTCAATGGATTCTTATACTTGAGCTGCTTCCATGGTCGGCTCTGGTGTGGACGATGCACTACAGGCAGGTTCGCAAAGAGATAATTCTTGAAGCCAAGATTGAGTGCCTCGTGCGAAATCTGCACATCATACCAATGCTTGGTCGGATCCAACTCATCGAAATCCATCTTCTGCAAGAACTCAGGCGTGAGCAATGAACAGCAGAAACTGCAATGCTTCTTGACGGCATAACACTTACCCTCATTACCGCGAGCATATTCGTATGGATAGTTTATCTCGCCATTGTCATCTACCGTAACGGAAGCCGCTATGGCGCAATCCTTCTGCTGCGAAGCACCGTCAAACAATCCCTGCAAGGTATCTTGAGCTACCACAACATCGCTCTCAACGAGCAAGAAACCTGCATCGGCAGCAATCGCCTCCTTGCGACAACGTCTCAACACCAAAAGGTAATTGGGAGAAGGATGGTCCGTAAGGTCGGATATATTAACAAGTTTAAAGCCCAACTCCTTGGAATACTTCTCCAACAGGGCGGTATTCTCTGCCGTAGAGAAGTCGTTATAGACGGTATAGGTATATGGGACGTTGATTTTAGAGTTAAGAATCGCCTTGATTGTCTCAAGAGTGGAGTCTATGGAATCCTTTACTGGGGTTACAATGTGCAATGACTTCATAGCGTTGAGCCTATAATTAAAAAAATCAGGTTGTCGCGAACAATACGATAATGGAACTACGTACTTCGCTCAGAAGAATCTGTTTAAATATTATTGGTAATTAATTTAAAATAAACTATCTTTGTTTGAGTTAAATACAAAGATAATGAAAATTTTGAAAACACCAATACTTATAGTTATTTTCTCACTCTTTGCAGGTCTTGTTTCCGTCCAAGCGCAGACCCGCCAGACCAAAGAGGAGTATATACTCAAATACAAGCATATCGCCATCGACCACATGGAGCGATACGGCATCCCAGCAAGTATTACGCTTGCTCAGGGAATCCTCGAATCCGACAGCGGAAACAGCAATTTAGCCCGCAAGTCCAACAACCACTTCGGCATCAAGTGTAAAAAGGGTTGGACTGGGGATCGCGTATATCATACAGATGATGCTCCCGATGAGTGCTTCCGCAAATACGACAGTGTAGAGGAGTCATACCAAGACCATGCCGATTTTCTGGATCAGTCGCCACGATACGACAGCCTGTTTGCATACTCCGCAACCGACTACCGCAGTTGGGCTCGCGGCTTAAAGGCTGCTGGTTACGCCACAGCACCCGATTATGCTCAGCGACTGACCAAACTCATCGAGGACAACAAACTATATCTGTTCGATGAAGCTGGTGGCGAAAAGCTCTATGCCGATCATCAGAAGGCAGAGAACAACATCACACAAGAGTTTACGGCACAGAGTAGTGTCGAGATTCCAACACCTGTAGAGGGGCGTGTTGACCCCAATAACTATCGCGTAGCTGAGCGCACATTCAACGGCTACAGCGTCTATGTGAACAATAAGACACACTATATCATTGCTCGCGATGGCGACACCTTCTCGCGCATAGCATCTACCTTTGCTCTTACGGAGAAGACTCTGCGCAAGTATAACGAGATCGACACCAAGAGCACTGCCGATCCTATCGAGGGAGAGGTAATCTACATCGAGCGCAAGCAGGCTCGTTGGATGGGTAACGTACGCAAGCATACCGTACGTGCAGGCGAGACTCTACGCTCGGTGGCTCAGGATTATGCTATCCAGAAGAAGAAACTCATGCGTCTGAATCGCATGAGCAAAGGCAGCCAATTACAAGTAGGACAAGATATTGCATTAAAATAATAAGAAACCTAAGAATATGGATAAATCTCCACTTCGCGAGAAAATTCTCGCTGCGATAATTAACAAATCAACTCTCAAGCAGCATATCTTCGACAACACATTCTCTACATTCAACGAGCTTAAGGATGTGCTTTTCGAGATCGCATCAGAGTTGGATGATGATTTAGATGGCAAACTCGACAAACGCGTCAGAATAGAGTATCGAGACCGTGGTAAGTTTGAGGCGCAATTGCAAATTGCAAGCGACTTGCTCATCTTCCGTATGCATACCGACATCTTCGAATTCGACAACGATCATGTCATTTGGCATAACCCCTATGTGCAGGAGGAGCGCGACAACTCATATTGTGGTGTGATCGACATCTACAACTTCTTGTCGGATTCGTTCAAGTTCAATCGCTCTGCCGATGAGGGTTACTTGATCGGTCGTATCTTCATCAACCGAGAAAAGAGCTTCTTCGTAGAGGGTAAGCGTCAGGATCTGGTACGTCCAGAGGATTTCGGTAAGGAGAAGATCACACGCGAGGATATTATAGCGATTATGGAGTGTGCAATACACTACGCCATTAACTTCGATCCGCTGATGCCTCCTTACGAGCTTAACAAACGAGTTACGGTTGATCAGTTCAACACCAAGATGGATAACTCGAAGTTTACCACAGGTAAACGCTTAGGTTACGAGTATAATGTAGATGATATTTAACAGAATTATGATAAAGAGAATTTTCAACTTTTCGCTCACCCTTACGCTGTGTATGATGGTGGGAAACGTGGCTATAGCTCAGAAGACATACGATGAGCTGGGTCAAATCACACGTCTTAATCGTGGTGTATATGGATTGCTGTCTATGCAAGATGGCGAGCATTATACAGTAAATAAAGGTGGTGCAATTCTTCGCCACAGCTATCTTGATCCTGCGGTATGCGATACGCTCTACAAAGGATCATTCTCAAGCTATGAGTTTACCCCTGCGGAAGATATGATTATTTTGGGCAATAACTTCCGTTCGGTATATCGCCACTCATTCTATGCCGACTATCAGATCAAACGTCTTAGCGACAAGCAGGTGGTGGCTTCGTTCAAGGAGATCCGCGACCTTTCGCTCTCGCCCGATAGCAAAATGGCAGTTTTTGCCAAAGACAACGACCTCTTTGTAGTAGAATTGGGCAAAGAGCCTAAAGCTATCACTTCAGATGGTGAGTGGAACAAGATCATCAACGGTACTGCCGATTGGGTGTACGAGGAGGAGTATGGATTCACCAAAGCTTATGCCTTCTCACCCGACTCAAAGCAGATTGCATACCTACGTTTCGATGAGAGTCAGGTGCCTGAATTTGAGATGATGCGTTTTGATGGTACGCTCTACAACAAGCCATACTCATTCAAATATCCTAAGGCTGGCGACAAGAATTCAATCGTAGAGTTGTGGCTCTATGACATTGCATCTGGCGAAAAGCACAAAGTGGATGTGGGTGCCGAGAAGGATCAGTACATCCCATTCATTGAGTGGACCCCAGCAGGCGAGCTCTACTTCTTCCGCATCAATCGTAAGCAAAACCACTTCGAGGTAGTGCTTTGTCGCAAGGATGGTTCTCAGAAGGTTATCTATGACGAGCGTTCAGAGAGCTATGTGGAGCGTCCAGCATTGAGCAACATCCGCTTCATTGACGAGGATCGTTTCATTGCGCAGAACGAGACAGCTACAGGATGGAACCATATCTACCTCTACTCTATCGAGAAGGGACTCATCCGTCCGCTGACCGAGGGTGAGTGGCAGGTAACCGAGGTGGTGGAGACAACCAAGGACAAGATCTATTACATCTCTACCGAGACCTCTCCTATCCGCCGTAACCTATACTCTATCGACTACAAGGGCAAGCACAAGCAGCGTCTTACAGAGTTGGACGGTACATACTCTATCTCGCCAAGCAATGGCATGAAGTATTATATCTCTAACTTCTCCTCTGCCTCTGCGGCTCGCAAGGTGGAGATCCGCAACGGTAAAGGCGAGTTGATCCGCACACTTGTCGAAAATAAGGAGCTGGACGAGAAGCTCAAGAGCTTGCCTAAGAAGGAGTTCTTCACATTTACCACAGAGCGTGGCGATAAGCTTAACGCCTACATTATCAAACCTTTAGATTTCAAGCCAGAGAAGAAATACCCTGTATTGCTCACTCAGTATTCTGGTCCAGGATCGCAATCCGTAGCAGACTCATTCGGTATGGGTTGGGAGAATGTGATGGTAGGCAACGGCTATATTGTAGCTTGCTGCGATGGTCGCGGAACAGGCTTCATGGGCGAGAAGTTCAAGAAGCAGACTTATGGAAATCTGGGTGCATTGGAGGTTGAAGATCAGATCTCATTTGCCAAGTATTTGGGTTCTCAGTCTTATGTAGATAAGGATCGTATCGGTATCTATGGTTGGTCTTATGGCGGATTTATGGCATTGGGCTGCGCCTTGAAGGGCGATGGTATATTCAAGATGTCGATTGCTGTGGCTCCTGTGACTTCATGGCGTTATTACGACACCATCTATACCGAGATCTACAACGACCTGCCACAGGACAACCCTAAGGGATATGATGACAACTCTCCTATCAACTTCGCCAACCGTCTGAGCGACAGAACCAAGCTCTTGATCATGCACGGTACGGCAGATGATAACGTACACGTACAGAACACCATGGAGATGTGTCACGCACTGAACCGCGCAGGCAAGCAGTACGATATGATGATTTATCCCGATCAGAATCACTCGATGTATCCATCATACGCATGGAACATCCGTATCAAGATGATAGAATATACATTGCGTAATCTATAATCGACAAGTTTAACATGAGACTAAATCTTTTGCTTTCAGCAATTTGCACAACTGCTTTTTCTGCAGTTGCAATAGCACAATCAGATGCTCAGGCGACATCCGCGCCATATAAATACGAGTTCACTATCGTAAAGGAAAACCCCGCAACTCCCGTTAAGAACCAAGCGAGCACTGGTACATGCTGGTGCTTTGCAACCAACTCATTCATCGAGTCGGAACTCCTGCGTATGGGCAAAGGTGAACACGATCTTTCGGAGATGTTTATCGTGCGCCACAACTATATTCGCCGCATAAAAGATAACATTCTGCGCCGAGGCAAGGGTAATGTTGATCAGGGCAGTATTGCCCACATGTATATTTGGGTAATGAAGAATGTAGGTCTTATGCCAGAGGAGGCTTACCACGGCATAAACTACGACTCGAAACTCCATAATCATAACGATCTTAGCACTTGGGTTAAGGCTATTAGCTCGACTGCCGTTGAGATGAAGAAGCCAATACCAGAAGAGATTGTCAATGGTGTGTTGGACGCTTATTTGGGCGAAGTCCCCGAAAAATTCACATATCAAGGTAAGGAGTACACCGCAGAGAGCTTCACAAAGGCTTTGGGTCTCAATGCTGATGACTATGTGGAGATTACAAGTTTCACACACCACCCATTCTACGAGCAGATTTTGGTAGAGGTGCCCGACAATTGGGATCATGCCACAATGTATAATCTGCCACTCGATGAGATGATGCAGGTAATCGACAATGCCATCAACGAGGGTTACACCGTAACATGGGACGGTGACGTCAGCGAGCCAGGGTATGCATTTCACCACTTCGTAGCTGTTAACACCCAAGAGAACTTGAGGTCACAAAAAGATCTGAAAGCCAAAGCTAAAGAGGAGAGCGTAACTCAGGAGAGTCGACAGCACGGTTTCGAGACTTTTGTTACCAGCGATGACCATCTGGAGCATATTACAGGTATTGCAAAAGACCAAGATGGAGTGAAATATTACAAAACCAAGAATTCATGGGGAGTAGATAGCAACGGTACAGGTTATCACTACCTCTCGGAGGAGTATGTGAAGGCTAAAACCATCTCGATTTTAGTGCACAAGAACTCTATCCCCAAAACCATCAGAACGAAGTTGGGTTTAAAATAGAGTCAGTATCAGACTAAAAAGAATATCTTTAAAAGCAAAAAGGTTGTCAAAACTTTAAAGTTTCGGCAACCTTTTCCTTTGGGCGTTTCGGACACTCAGCAACCTCTTATTAAACACATAATGCCCCACAGTCCTACTCGGGACTGCCAGGGCATTTTACTTGATATGAAGCATTTATACTATAAATCCTCAGCCGTAATATGCGTAACCTTACCATCACGCATCACAACCAATTCGCCATCCTCGCGCTTAACCTTCTCCTTCAATCTCTCCTGAGTCAAAAGAATTCCGGCATCTATCTTCTCTTGCATCTGCTCAAGTTCCAATTCACTCATACTCTCTACATTTTGCATATCGTACGATATGATAACGAATCTACTACCTCTCTAATCTCGTCTCGCGTACCATACGCCACTTTCTTAACGCCGTCAACCGAACTATTATTGTATATCACCCAATAATCACAGATGGGCGTATAAAGTGATGTCAAGTAACGCAAACCGCGATAGTACCTGCGTCTAACGACCTCCGGGGGCACATTATGACCACCTTCCTGCACTCGGCGAGCTACGCGCTCCACCGCCTGATCAGGTGTTGGCAACCAAAAATAGAGCAACGAAACAAAATAACCTCGCTCCTGCGCCATACGGATAAATCGTGTATAATAACGAGTCGCAAGCGTAGTCTCAAAAGCAAAATCCGCGCCATCATCCATCAAAGCATCCATACGTTTACGCATCAGACGACCCGCTTCGATAGAAGCCTTCGAGGGATTGAATGGCGAAAGACCTTTGGCAATCTCATCCGCATTGACAAACTCCGTACACTCCAACATCTCAGGTAGCACGGCATAAGACGCAGTAGTCTTACCTGCACCGTTGCATCCTGCTATGATATAGAGTTTCGGCATACTCGCTTTATCGCAATAGTTAACGCAAAGTTAACAAAATTCTATGAATTTCCAAATTTCCACAAAAGATTACAACCCACGCAAAACCTAAAATCGGCATCAGATTTGCTTGTAGGCTTGATTGTATGGTTACATTTTTTATTAAAACATTTTTGATGATGAGTGCTGTAGCGAAGTTTTCGCTCATGACACTCCCCTATGAGGCTAATGAATTAGAGCCTTACATCTCTGCCGAAACGATCAACTATCACCACGGCAAACATCTGGCAGGCTACGTTGCCAAGACCAACTCTCTGATTGATGGCACGCCCTATGCCAACATGACGCTCGAGGAGATCATTCTTAAGGCGGAGGGAGCCTTATTCAACAATGCTGCGCAGGTGTGGAATCACGAATTTTACTTTTCGGAGCTTGCCCCAGCCAACAAATGTCAGCATCAACCCAAAGGGTTGCTGCTCAAGGCTATAGAGGAACAATTTGGGAGCGTTGAGAAGCTAAAAGAGAAGCTGACAGAGGCATCCATCTCGCTATTCGGATCGGGATGGGTTTGGCTTGTATCTGACGATAAGTACAATCTGCAAATCATCACAACGCCCAATGCCGAAAATCCACTTACCAAAGGATTGTTTCCGCTACTCGCAATAGACGTATGGGAACACGCCTACTACATTGATTATCGCAACTCAAGAGCCGATGCCATAAAGGCATTTTGGAATGTATTGGATTGGCGAATAATCGACAAACGATTTGATGCAATACACAAAAGTAAATAGAAAGGTGAAAAACAACAAGAGCTGTCCAGATGAATTAGGACAGCTCTTGTTTTAGTTGGTTACGACATTATCGAAATACTCACCGAGCATCTTCGCGGCTCGCTCGATCTGCTCTGGAGTATTCTCCCTGATATGAGAGAGTTTATACTCCCATCCCATAGCCTCGTACTTATGTACTCCAAGCGTATGGTATGGCAAAAGTTCCACGCGCTGGATCATCTTATAGCTGCCGAGCGTCTCACCCAAGAGTCTGATATCCTCCTCAGCATCACTCACCCCTGGTACCAATACATATCTAAGCCAGAACGGCTTACCATGCTTCTCCAACCACGCTGCAGTACGCAGAGTCTGTGCGTTTGAACGACCTGTCAAAGCCTCATGTTTGGGACACGATGCCTGCTTGACATCGAGCAATACAAGATCAACCTCCGCCAAAAGCTCCTCCACAGCAGGATTCCACACTCCACCATTAGAGTCCAAGCAGACGTGTATACCATGGAACTTTAGCTCCTTAACGATAGGCAGCAACTCCTTAGCCTGAAATGTAGGCTCTCCGCCCGAGAAGGTTACACCGCCCTTCTTACCGAAGAACGGACGCTGGTCGGTTGCCATGCGGATAATCTCCTGAGGATCGGTGAGTTTACCTTCGCCTGCCGCAATGGTATCGGGATTGGCGCAATAGAGGCACTTAAAGTTACATCCTTGAAGGAAAATGACGAGCCTGAGACCAGGCCCGTCATATGTCCCCATAGATTCGTATGAATGTACTCTAATCATATTACATTCTCTCATGGAAGCTACGGCTGATAACCTCCAACTGATGCTCACGGCTGAGCTTAGTGAAGTTTACAGCGTAACCTGATACACGGATTGTAAGCTGTGGATACTTCTCTGGGTGAACCATAGCATCCTCCAACATCTCACGGTTCAGAACATTCACATTCAAGTGGTGAGCACCCTTAGTGAAATATGCATCAACCATTGTAACCAAGTTATCAACACGCTCCTCGGCTGTTGGACCCAAAGACTTAGGCACGATAGAGAATGTATTTGAGATACCATCCTGTGAGTCACGGTAGCGAAGCTTAGCTACCGATGAGAGTGAAGCGATAGCACCGCTCTTGTCACGACCATGCATTGGGTTGGCACCTGGAGCAAAAGCAACTCCTGCAGCACGACCATCTGGTGTAGCACCAGTCTTCTTACCATACATCACGTTAGAAGTGATTGTAAGCAACGAAAGTGTAGGACGTGCATTCTTATATACTGGGTGCTTCTTCAACTCCTCATTGAAGAAGTAAACCAAGTCAACTCCCAAGTGGTCAACACGGTCATCGTTGTTACCGAAGCATGGGTAATCACCCTCTACATAGAAACCATCGGTCAAGCCCTGCTCATTTCGGCGTGCTGTAACCTTAGCATAACGGATAGCAGAGAGTGAGTCGAGTGCGATAGAAAGACCAGCAACACCATAAGCCAAATTGATACGTGGATCGGTATCTACGAATGCCATCTGAGCCTTCTCGTAGTAGTACTTATCGTGCATGAAGTGGATGATGTTCATCGCCTCATTATATACTCGTGCGATCTCAGCGAGAACCTTCTTATAGTTTGCCATAACCTCCTCGAAGTTAAGCGTATCGTTCTTCAGTTCTGGGATACCCTTGATCATCAAAGTACCTGTATTCTCGCAACGACCACCATTAAGAGCCAAAAGCAAAGCCTTAGCAAGGTTAGTACGCGCACCGAAGAACTGGATCTGGCGACCGATATCCTGATATGATACACAGCAAGCGATACCGTAGTCGTCTGAGTGACGTACCTCACGCATCAACTCATCGTTCTCATACTGGATAGAGCTTGTATCAACTGAAACCTTAGCACAGAACTCCTTGAATCCCTCTGGCAAGTGTGGAGACCAAAGCACAGTCATGTTTGGCTCTGGAGATGGACCGAGGTTGTAGAGAGTCTGCAAGAAGCGGAATGAAGTCTTGGTAACCTTTGTACGACCATCGTTGAAACGACCTCCGATAGCCTCAGTAACCCATGTAGGATCACCTGCAAAGATATCGTTGTAAGACTGCATACGCAAGTGGCGGACCATACGCAACTTGATCACGAACTGGTCGATAAGCTCCTGAGCAAAAGTCTCATCAATCTTACCCTTAGCCAAATCGTACTCGATATAGATATCAAGGAACGAAGATACGTTACCCAATGACATAGCAGCACCATCCTGCTCCTTAACAGCAGCCAAGTATGCCATGTAAACCCACTGTACAGCCTCCTGAGCTGAGTGTGCTGGACGGCTAAGATCCAAACCGTAATACTCACCCATAGTGCGGATATCCTTCAAAGCCTTGATCTGCTCTGAGATCTCCTCACGCAAACGGATACGAGCATCGGTCATAGGACCTACCAAGTTTCTGAAGTCCTCCATCTTTGCCTCGATCAAACGGTCAGTACCGTAGAGTGCCAAACGGCGGTAGTCACCGATAATACGACCACGAGCATAGTTATCTGGCAGACCAGTCAAGAAACCCAATGAACGGAATGTACGAATCTCCTCGGTATAAACATCAAACACACCGTCATTGTGTGTCTTGCGGTAGTGAGTAAAGATATCCTTCACCTTATCATCTACATCTACACCATTCTCCTTGCAAGCACGCGATACTACGTTGATACCACCGAAAGGCTTGATCGAACGCTTCAAAAGCTCATCGGTCTGAAGACCTACGATAAGCTCCTGATCCTTGTCGATGTAACCTGCCTTGTGAGATGTGATGGTAGAGACTGTCTTGTTGTCCAAAGAGCGCACACCATTGTTGGCACGCTCCTCCTCGATTGCCTTCAAGCAGAGATCCCAAATATGCTTGGTACGCTCTGTAGGACCTACGAGGAATGATGCATCGCCTGTGTAAGGAGTGATGTTAGTCTGCACGAAGCTTGTAACATTGATCTCCTTGCTCCAAAGACCATCGATAAAATTCTTGTACATTTCCATAACTTATCCTAATTAATTTATTACTTTCCCTATTTCGACCGCAAAGATAGCACTTTTAGAACTAATATTTATACTATACGGTATAAAACTATGTTATGCTTATATTAAGTTTTCTTATTTAAGAGTTAATCATTACCCTCGAAAATATAAAAACCAACTAAAACTCAACAGATTTTATCTTGTAACGATATACATTCGTCTGACGGGGTTCGAAGCCGACACTCTGGTAGAGTCGATTTGCCTCAATGCGCGAAGGACACGAGGTGAGCATCACCGTACATGGCGAGAGTTTCTGAGCCTTAGCAAGAGCATGCTCCACCAGCCTGCGTCCCAAGCCCATACCTCGGTATGCGGCATCTACCACAACATCCTCCACCCACGCTTTACACCCCGTAGGGGCGTGATAGTGACACATGGTAAGCATTCCTGCTGGCACTCCATCCACGCTGATGATATAGAGCGTGCTACTCTCTGCATCGAGCAATCGCTGCAATTCCGACTCCTGCAAAGGGCTAAAATTAGAGGTCAACTGACCGAGCATACAATTGACGAACTTCACCAGCCATGGCTCCGCCTTTTGAGGCGAAAAGGTCTCAATCTTACCCATCACTCTACAACTTAATAGGCTGAAAACCTCGACCATAAACGCTCATAACCGAGCCTACAGTAATAAATGCATTAGGATCTACCTGACGCACAAATTTCATCACCGTAGGAGTCTCACGATTATTGCATACGACCATAATCATCTTGGTCTGGTTGTGGGTATATCCACCCTCTGCCTCCAACAGCGTAACACCGCGTCCGAGTTCCGAATTAAGCAGACGTGTAATCTCTCTATATTCGGGAGAGATGATAAAAACCTGACTCGATTGCTTGTTACCAGCCAAAATCATATCCACCGTATAACCAAAGACCAAAGTCATGATGTAACCATAGATGGCAGCATCAATGCTAAAGCCTACAGTTAGCGATGAGGCAATAATCAGAAGGTCAAGGATGAAGATCACTCTACCGTAGCTTATCGAGTGGAACTTGTTGATAATCATCGCCATGATATCGGTTCCTCCTGCCGATCCACCCTGCATAAGTGTCAAAGCAGTACCAAAACCTGTAATCACACCTCCGACAATCATCGAGAGCAGACGGTCAATGTGCAGGAAGTCATCCGCAGGAATAATCCCCTGCCACACATTCATCGAGAGCGACAAAACCAAGATACAATAGATGGTCTTAACTCCGAAATTCCATCCTAAGATAAATCCTGCGGCGATGAGCAGCACAACATTAATAAAGAGTACGATTGTACCAATTTTAATATCTATTCCTGCGTAATTTTCGAGTGCTGTACTGATCACAATAGCAAGTCCCGAAGCAGCACCACTCGTACTTTTGGCAGGCAAAACGCAACCAATCCAACCAAACGAGTAGATACACATACCCAAAGTCATTAGAATATACTCTCGCATGAGGGTCAGCAGGCTCGTACCCTTCGTTTTTTTAATAGACGACATATTTCAAAAAGGTTATTTAGATACAAAGTATTGTTTGAAAGTGTGAATTTAATACAATTTTGGCAAATGTCAGCCCTTTTGTTCGATTTTTTAGTATGCATAGGCAACAATAACATATATGACAATTAATATGAGAGAATAAAATTTCCACATTAAGTATATTTGTTACGCCAAAAGGCTCACTAAAATTATTGATAAAAGTTTACCTTTGCAACTCAAAAAACATCATTGTCCACAATGAAAAGTTCTTGTTTTGGTCGATTTGTATGGTATTTGAGAACAAAACTCAAAAACTTGAAAACTTTTTTTGTTTTTCAGTTTTCCATGACTATATTTGCACTGTTAAAAAGTATAGATAATGACGCAAAAGCAAAAAGTCATAGTACACGTTTCTCAGATGATCATGTCGCTCGGCGTAAAATCGGTACGCATGGATGACGTGGCAACCGAGATGGGAATGTCAAAGAGAACTCTTTATGAGATGTTCGGCGACAAGGAGGAGTTGCTCTACCAAAGCATTGTTCACACGGTAGAGGAGCGACAAAAAGCTCTCTCTGCCAAGACCAGAAATTGCGACAATATGTTGGAGGTGATGCTCATTAGTGTTAAGGAGATTTGCGGTGTAGGGTTCAACAACGATATCGAACACCGACTTACCACCAATTTGAACAAGTTCTACCCAAATGTTCTTGAGAAGTTACAGCGCTTCCACACCGAGATGGGATACCGATGCTTGAAGTACGCTTTGGATAAGTGTCATGCGGACGGATTGCTTGACCCAAACATCAATGTGGAGATAATGTCACGACTCTTCCTTTCGACAATGAGCATGTATATAAATACGGCACATAGCTTACCTATCCCAGAAGGAATAAGTCGCGAAGAGGCTTTCGAGATCATGACAGTTAACTTCCTCAGAGGCATCTCCTCTGTCAAAGGATTGCAAGTCATCGACCAGATCCTGCAAAGAGATAAAGCTTAAGCATTCGTTCTTCAAATGCCGAAGAACAAGCGATAAAGAATAAAGAAAATATTAACAACACGGGAAATAAATTTTATTGAACTATTTTATGAAACGTAAGAATCTCTTTTATGCGTTGCTGGCAATCGTGTTTGCCACAACGGTGTCGGCTCAGACACAGGAGAGTGCCAAGACTCCAATCGAGGGACCGCTGGTCATCACTCTGGAGGAGGCATTGCAGATCGCTCTTAGCGAAAACCCTACGGTGAAGATCGCCGACAAGACAATCGAAACTAAAAAGTACGCCAAGCGTGGTACATACGCCGCCTTGTGGCCTGAGATCTCAGCTTCGGCGACTTACCAGCGTTACATCGAGAAACCATCATTCCACATCATGGGACAGACCCTCAGAATGGGTACTACCAACAACATGAGTGGCGGATTCTCAGCTGCTATGCCTGTAATCAATGCACAGCTTTGGAAGTCACTCAAGCTCTCAGCTATGGATGTTGAGTTGGCGGTTGAGCAGGCTCGCGGATCACGTATCGACATGAAGGAGCAGATCTCTAAGGCCTTCTATCAGATTCTTTTGGCTAAGGATTCTTATAACGTATATAAGCGCGTATATGACAACGCTGTAGAGAATCACAAGATCGTAGAGAAGAAATATAAGGTAGGCTCTGTTTCGGAGTATGACTTTATCCGTTCAGAGGTAACAGTTGCCAACGCCGAGCCAAACCTCTTCCAGGCAGAGAACTCGATCGTAGTAGCACTATGGCAATTGAAGGCTCTGCTGGGTGTAGATATGGATATTGATTTGGATGTTAAGGGCTCTTTGGCTGATTTTGAGCCACTGCTCACTACTCAGATCCAGACTGGCGACCTGAGCAACAACAGCACACTCAAGCAGTTGGAGATTCAGGAGGATATGCTCTTGCAGTCGCTTAAGGTTAAGCGTGCAGCCAACATTCCATCTCTGTCGGCTTCGATCAACTATATGATGAATGCCATGGATGAGACAATGAAGATCTCGCACTATCGCTGGATGTCATCATCTACTGCACTCTTCAACCTCAACATTCCAATCTTCTCAGGAGGTAAGCGCCGTGCCGAGATCAAGCAGGCAAAGATCTCACTCGAGACTATCCAGCTCCAAAGAGAGAATGCCGAGCGTCAGTTGCGTACTGCCATGATGTCATACTACAGCAATATGCAGACAAACGTAAAGCAGTTCAACGCATCGGCTCAGAACATTGCTCAGGCAAAGCGCGGATATGACATTGCCGTTAAGCGTTACGAGGTCGGTGGTGGCACATTGGTAGATGTGGACAACTCACAGTTGCAATATACTCAGGCTGAGCTTTCACGCAGTACAGCCATCTACAACTACCTCATCAACCAGATCTCATTGGAGACACTTCGAGGAAATAATGTTCAGAATAATTAAAACAGTAAAGAGATATGAAAATGAATGTAATGTTTAAGGCTCTTGTGATTGGAGCCGTTTGTGTAGCAGGCGCAGCTTGCTCATCAAAGAAGAGTGCCGAGCCACAGCAGGAGGCTCAGGAAGTGGTGAAACCTAAGGTTACGTTGGCAACATCTACTACCGAGAAGGTTGATCAGCAGAGCATCTTCACAGGTAACGTAGAGGGTCATACCATCAATATATCACTCCTCAGCAGGCACGCCGTATCTCACGTCTGTTGGTAGATGTAGGTGATCGTGTCAAGGCTGGTCAGGTTGTTGCCGAGATGGACAACTCTTCATTGGCACAGCTCAAGGCTCAATACGAGAACAATAAGGCTCAGTTTGAGCGTGTGGACGAGTTGTATAAGTTCGGTGGTGAGTCTAAGGCTAATTGGGAGGCTGTGAAGACCGCTTACGAGGTATCGAAGTTCTCTTATGAGAATATGTTGGAGAATACTACATTGCGTAGCCCTATCACAGGCGTTGTTACCGTTCGTAACTACGACAATGGCGATATGGTAGGTGGACTTCCAATCTTCGTAGTACAGCGCATCAACCCTGTAAAGATCATGATCAACGTTTCGGAGTCGCTCTACACTAACCTCAAGCGCGGTATGCCTGTAGAGGTTGAGTTCGATGCGCTTCCCGATCAGAAGTTCACTGCTAAGGTTTCACGCATCACTCCATCTGTTGATGCCGCAACTCGTACATTCCCTGTTGAGTTGTCGATGATCAACGATAAGGAGATTGTTAAGCCTGGTATGTATGCACGTGCAACATTGAATTACGGCACACGCGAGAGCGTTGTAGTACCCGATCAGGCTGTTGTTAAGTTGATGGGCTCGGGCGATCGTTTTGTATATGTATATGAGAATGGCAAGGTTAAGTACCAGAAGGTGGAGCTTGGTCGCCGTTTCGATAACAAATACGAGATTTTGTCGGGCGTAGCAAGCGGTGCGCAGGTTGTAATCGCAGGTCAGACAGCTCTTAAGGATGGTATTGAAGTAGAAATCGTAAAATAAGTATTGAAAGATGAATATATATAAAACATCGGTCAATAACCCCATAACCACCATCATCCTGTTCGTTGCGATCAGTATCATGGGTATCTTCTCGTTCACGAGATTGGGTATTGACCTCTTCCCCGATATCGAGTCCAATGCCATGATGGTTATGACTTCGTATGCGGGAGCAAGTGCCGAGGATATCGAGACCAACGTCTCGCGTCCAATCGAGAACGTGCTTAATGGTGTGGATCACCTCAAGCATATCACATCACAATCTAAGGAGAATATCTCAATCGTTGCGTTGGAGTTCGAGTATGGTTACGATATTGACGTGCTTGCCAACGATGTGCGCGATAAATTGGATATGTTGACCACTCTGCCCGATGGAGTGGGCAACCCAATTATCTTCAAGTTCTCTTCTGATATGATCCCTGTACTTATGTTGGGTGTTACGGCAGAGGAGAGTATGTCGGGACTCTACAAGATCCTTGACGATCAGGTGGCTACCCCACTTGCACGTGTGGATGGAGTAGGTACTATCTCGGTTGTTGGTATCCCTGAGCGAGAGATTCAAGTATATTGCGATCCTAACAAGCTGGAGGCTTACGGATTGGGCATCGAGACTATCTCTCAGGTTATCACTATGGCTAACCGCAACATGCCTGCTGGTAACTTCGATGTAGGTAACAACACCTATAACTTGCGTGTTGACCATGAGTTTACAGACCCACAGGAGCTTTTGAGCTTGGTGGTAGGTTATCGCAACAACTCGCCTATCTATCTGCGAGACGTAGCGAGAATCTCGGATACCGTTCAGGAGCGTATTCAGGAGTCATACATCAACGGTCAGCATGGTGGTATGATCATCGTGCAGAAGAAGTCTGGTGCTAACTCTGTAGAGATTGCACGCGGCGTGAAGGAGCATTTGGAGAAGATTAAGCCTACGCTCCCAAGCGATGTTAATATCAGCGTTGTAGGAGATACTTCAGATAACATTATCTCTACTATCAACTCTTTGCGCGATACCATCATCACTACATTCTTGCTCGTGATGCTTGTGGTGTTCCTCTTCTTGGGACGTTGGAGAGCGACAATCGTTGTGGTTTTGACTATTCCAATTTCGCTTTTGTCTGCCATCATCTACATCTTGGCTACAGGCGAGACGCTGAACATCATCACCATGTCATCACTCTCTATCGCCATCGGTATGGTTGTGGATAATGCCATCGTAGTATTGGAGAATATCACCACTCACATCGACCGTGGTGCAATGCCTAAGCAGGCAGCGATCTTCGCTACTAAGGAGGTAGGTATCTCAGTTATGGGTGGTACGCTCACTACCATCGCCGTATTCTTGCCATTGACTATGGTTCAGGGTATGGCAGGAGTGCTCTTCAACTCAATGGGTTGGATGGTAACTATCGTACTTACCGTATCTACAACAGCTGCCATCACATTTACTCCTGTGTTGTGCTCGATGATGATGAAGAAAAATCCTAAGAAGGCATGGTTCCAGGGTAAGATTGATGCCGTCATGGAGCGATTCAACAACTTCTATGGAGGTATCCTTCAGTGGTGTGTTACTCACCGTAAGAGCGTTATTACAGTATCAGTAGCATTGTTCGTTGCAGTAATGGCTCTGTTGGCACCAAACCTCAAGAGCGAGTTCTTCCCTGTGCAGGATAACGCCACTATGTCGGCTACAATCGAGCTTCCTCAGGGTACAAATCAGGATATCACTCGTGAGTTGGCTTTGGAGTTGGAGAAGCGTTTCCGCGAGACTTTCCCAGAGATCAATACACTCTCGGTACGTGAAGGTCAGGCAGATACCGATAACCTCTTCGCTTCGATGTCGGATAACGGAACACACCTCATCACGATGAATATGCGTTTGTGCAAGAAGACCGAGCGTACTACTACATTGAGCCAAATCGGTGACGGTATGCGTAAGATCCTCGATGAGTATCCTATTATTCGAACATACATGGTTAACGAGTCAGGTCAGCGAGGCGGTATGGGTCAGCAGACTGTAGATATCGAGTTGTATGGTTACGACTTCGACACTTCAGACCGTTTGGCTAAAGAGATTGCCGAGATGATGCGTAATATGGAGGGTTGTACCGAGGTAAATATCTCACGCGATGAGTACGTTCCTGAGTATCAGGTTGACTTCGATATCGAGAAGTTGGCACGTGCAGGCATTGATGTAACCACAGCTTCGACATACTTGCGTAACCGTATCAACGGTTCGGTAACATCATATTACCGCGAGGATGGTGATGAGTATGATATCCGCGTTCGCTACGACAAGCCTTTCCGTGAGTCTTTGCAGGATATTGAGAATATCACTATCTACAACTCGATGGGTCAGGGCATCAAGGTCCGCGATTTGGGTACTGTTGTAGAGGCTTATGCTCCTCCAACAATCGAGCGTAAGGACCGTGAGCGTATGGTGACCATCACAGGTATCGTAGGTAACGGTTATGCCATGAGTGATCTGGTAGATCAGGCTAAGGCAAATATGGCTCAGATTGATCTGCCATTGGGTTATCAGTGGGAACTCGGCGGTACTTATGAGGATCAGCAGGAGACTTTCGGTGACTTGGCTATGTTGATGGTCTTGATGGTTATCTTGGTATATGTGATCATGGCTTCACAGTTCGAGTCATTGGGTGATCCATTTGTGATCATGTTCTCATTGCCATTTGCCGTAGTGGGAGTTATCATCGGTCTTGCGATTACAGGCACTCCACTTAACGTAATGTCATTGCTCGGTATCTTGATGTTGATTGGTATCGTAGTAAACAACGGTATCGTACTTGTGGACTACACTATCCTTTGCCGCGAGCGAGGTATGTCTATCATTGATGCATGTGTTACAGCAGGTCGTAGCCGTCTGCGCCCAATCTTGATGACAACCATGACCACCGTATTGGGTATGATTCCTATGGCGATAGGTAATGGTGTAGGAGCCGAGATGTGGAACTCACTTGGTATGTCAGTGGCATGGGGTCTTTCGTTCTCTACTTTGATCACATTGATCCTTATCCCTACACTCTACGCTTCGGTAGCTACACATGGTCAGAATCGCCGCGATCGCCGCGCAAGAAAGGCTTTGGAGGCTCAGCAGGGTAAATAATTAAGCATGTAAAGTTATGAAAGCAGTATTTGTAATTTGTGCACAGTCAATGTTTGAAGATGTGCAGATCATTATGAAAGATATGGAGATCCGCGGCTTTACAGGCTGGGAGGAGCTTATGGGTGCAGGCGAAAAGGATGGTGAGCCTCACTTGGGCTCTCACGCTTGGCCTTCGATGAACTCTGCTCTGATCTCTGTGATGGAGGATGAGAAAGCAACATCATTTATGGCTCGACTCAAGAGTCTGGATGAGGCTAATAAGGAGCAAGGTTTGAGAGCCTTTGCTTGGGATGTAGTTGCATCTATATAATAATCTAAATATAGATTAGATTCTTCTGATGAACGAAGGGGCTGACTTTGAGGTTAGCCCCTTCGTTTTTATATTAAAGCACCACTATCAGTAATCACCCCTCTGCATGATTTGTTCCATATAATAAAACTCCCGCAAAAAAATTGCCTGACCCTAATAAAGGATCAGGCAATACTATTTCATCGAGGCAGATTTCTGGGGTATAGATTAGATATTGATATCCAAAATCTCAAACTTCAATACTCCTGCAGGAACTGTAACCTCTACGATCTCGCCCTTCTTCTTACCCAAAATTGCCTTGGCAATAGGGGTACCGATGGCGAGCTTACCCTCGCGCAGGTTTGCTTCGTTTTCAGATACAATGGTGTAAGTCACCTGCTTATTGTTGTTGTGGTTAAGCAGTGTCACCTTACTTAGGATCTGAACCTTACTTTTGTCGATCTTCGACTCATCGATCAAACGCGCATTGGTAAGCGTCTGCTCCAACTTGGCGATCTTCATCTCCAAAAGTCCCTGCGCCTCACGTGCCGCATCATACTCGGCATTCTCCGACAAATCACCTTTGTCACGAGCCTCAGCGATTGCAGCCGAGATGGCTGGTCGCTCAACAGAACGCATATGCTGAAGTTCATCCTTGAGCTTCTGCATACCTTCTGCAGTCAGATAAATAATTTCACTTGCCATATATAACAGTAAAAAAAGCCAGAATCCCAATCCGCCAACTTTTGCCTACGGCAACCACTTGCCACGGATCAGAATCCCGATGTATTAATAATCTTGTAAAACCTTGTGCTAACAAAGGTAGACACAAATTTTTGAATTTCCAAATTTTTAATCCAACCTTTGCCGATACGGGATACAAAAAGGGCGGTAAGTTCTTCGAAAACCTCCGCCCCTATACGATAATAGACCCAAGCCTATTGCTGACTCTCAGTATCCTTTGCCACTATAGGCTCATCGAACGATACCGAATATACCAGATGCTGCAACTCGCGAAGCATATTACGTTTGGCAAGTTTAGGCGAATAGACATAGCAGTCGATTGTCACCACCTCGTTGGTAGCTTTGTTCACTGTGGTATAGCTGACGTATGGACCACCCATAAAATAGTTCTCCACATCCCACAAACCCGACATCTCGATCCAAGGCTGGTCGCCGATCTTCATGGTACGATACTCCTGCTCGAAAGGGATATAGTTCTCGCCCGTCTCATCGGCAATTTTATCGACAGTAATCATATATGAGCCATCGGCAGGACCTGGGATACGCTGCGCGAAACGATTACGAGCCTTAACCAACGCTTGAGCAGTAAGCGACTCCTTGCCTTCGTATGGATATTTGTAGATAAAGAAGCCCTGACTTGCTGTAGGGAACTCCTGCGAGATCCAAACCATATCCTCGCTCTTGGTACGCAACAGAAAATCCTCTGCTACTGGGAGATTGATCTTGAAGGTCTGCCAAATAAGCTCGCGCAAAGCAGCGGAAGGATATCTATTTGAATAATTCACATCACGATCACGCTCAGCCTTCTCCAAGACATAGAGCAGATTGTCGCGATTCTGACTCACATACTCTGCAACGCTCTTTGAATCGGGACCTTTGATGGTAATAAAGACTTGAGGTTTAGCCGTCACGTCATATTTAGCCGAGATCTGAGGCTCCTTAATCTCAGGATTCACATTCACTACGATGATATTGCGGTGACGCTCCACCAGACTCTTGAAGTTATTGGGCAAGATACGCATCACATCAAACATCGGCTCATGCTTCATCAACTCCTTAACGGGTTGCTTCAAGACCACCTGCAAGGTATCACCCAACTCGCTTGCCCATTGAGGCTGATCACATACCAAAATCAACTCATAGGGCTTACCCGTAGCATTATCAGTTGCATTGAGCCTACTTACAGCCTTACATCCCACCATCATGGAGATCAGGCAGATCGCTATCGACAAATTCTTAAAAAATCGCTTCATATTATTTATACATAAAGTATTACTTCAGACAAAAATAGTAAAAATTTCCATTTACCGCAAAATATATACCTCTGTTCAACAAAAAAGCATTACTTTTGCAAATAGCGGTTTTGAAATGTAAACCGTAACAAAGCAAAAGCACAGAAAAGATGAAAATAAAACCGTGGGGATTTATCAAACGGCTATATCCAGATATGATATGGGAGATTGACGACAAAGAGGGGGTTTTCCTCACCTTTGACGATGGTCCGACTCCTGGTATTACAGAGTGGATACTCTCTACCCTAAGAAGATATAATGCCAAGGCGACATTTTTCGTATTGGGTAAGAATGTCGAGATGTATCCCGATCTATATGAGCGCATAATACGCGAAGGTCATAAAATAGGCAACCACACATACTCTCACCAAAAGGGTTGGGGTATGCCACTTGAGAAGTATATCGAAGATGTAGATTTCGCCGAAGATATACTCCATACCGACCTCTTCCGCCCGCCGTATGCTCAAATCACGCCATCGCAGACCAGAGCCATCGCACAACGTCATAAGATCATCATGTGGAATATACTCTCGCGCGACTACTCCATGGCAATCTCTCCACATGAGTGCGCCAAAGGTGTGACAAAGCATATCTCGGCAGGTTCAATAATCGCATTCCACGATAGCGACAAGTCATTCCGCAACATGAGCTATGCTCTGCCCAAGGTGTTGGACAAAATCACAGAAATGGGGCTAAAATGTAAGATAATAGAACTCTAAAGATGAAGATCGTAGTAGCCATAACAGGAGCCAGCGGCACAATCTACGCCCGCAAGGTCTTGGAGCATCTGCTCCAAGCCGAAGAGGTGGAGCAGATCGCGCTTATTGTCAGTCAAATGGGGCATAAGGTTGCTCAACACGAAGGTGTAAAATTGCCCGAGCATCCGAAGATTACGATTTACGATAATCAGGATATGTTTGCCCCCTCGGCAAGTGGTTCGGCTGGGTTTGACGCAATGGTTGTAGTTCCAGCATCAATGGGAAGCGTGGGACGTATTGCTTCGGGGATCTCCTCAACGCTAATCGAGCGTACTGCCGATGTGATGCTCAAGGAGAGACGCCGACTCATCATCATCCCTCGCGAAGCACCTTACTCGCTCATTCATCTGCGCAACATGACCACCCTATGTGAGGCGGGTGCGATGATTCTGCCAGCTTCACCTTCGTTCTACGCTCACCCTCAGAGTATAGATGATTTGGTTGAGAGCATTGCAGAGCGCATCATTGCGCATCTGGGCATAGAACAAGAGCATTACCGCTGGGGCGAATAATTTAAATAACTAAAACAACTAACCCAACAAAAACCAATGAAAAAATTACTCTTCACTCTGCTTTTTTGCGCATTTGTATCTGCACTTGCGGCTCAGAATATAATTCCACAACCCAAGCAGATTAAATATCTGAGCCAAAAGTTAGTAAAGGTTAAGTCAATAGACATCAAGACCATCCCAACAGATGGCGCACCAAGCGAGCAATATACCCTTACCACAAAGGGCGGTAAAGCCGTAATCATAGCCCAGAGCAAACAAGCTGAGAATTGGGGCGTAAGCACATTGCGTCAGTTGACCGATAAGGATGGCTATGTGCCAGAGGTGGAGATTGTGGACTACCCTGCATTCCCCATCAGAGGTTTCATGCACGACACGGGACGTAATTTCAGAGAGGTAGCCCTGCTCAAGAAGGATATCGACTTGATGTCATTCTATAAACTCAACGTATTCCATTGGCATCTGACCGATAACCCTGCATGGCGCATCGAGAGCCACGCATATCCTCAGCTCAACGATCCGAAATACCATACTAAGGGGCGCGATGAGGGTAAATTCTACACATACGACCAAATACGCGAGGTAATAGCCTATGCCAAAGAGCGCGGAGTGATGATTATCCCCGAGATTGATATGCCTGGACACAGCGCATATTTCAACCGCACGTTTGGCTTCGGCATGGCAACAGCAGAGGGTATGAAGATTTTGGAAGTGTGCCTCAAGGAGTTTTTCAGGGAGATCCCCAAGGAGGATTGTCCTTATCTGCACATTGGATCTGATGAGGTGCGCGTAAATGACCCCAAAGGATTTATGGCATTTTGCGAGAAGATAGTAAAGGATCATGGACGCATTGCCATGGCTTGGGATCCAGGTCTTCCACCTGCCGATGACACCTATTGCCAGATCTGGCGTTCACAAGTGAGCGATTTGCTCAAAAAGGAGCCTTATCCTCGCCCATACATCGACTCATACATGGGATATCTCAATAACTCGTGTCCTTTTATCAACACATCGCGTTACTTCCTCCACTACGCCTGCACCGCTAACGGAGCAAACGATAAGGCTCGAGGCGGAATCATCTGCCTGTGGAATGACGTTAATGTGGATGACCAGACTAAACTCCTGCCACACAACGGTATGCCCGAAGGTGCAGCAGCCTTTGCCGAGCGTTTTTGGGTCGGTGGTGAGGGCTACGGCTTAGAGATTGAGGATTTGATACCTTCACCCGATAGCAAAGCACACAAGGATTTGGTTGACTTCGAGAAGCGACTGATCTACCACCGAGATAATTTCCTTGCCGATTACGACACCCGTTGGGTTGCCAACGCCTCACAGCCTTGGCGCGTAACCATTCCAGCCGTAAAAGGCACGCCTATGAACCAAATGAGGTGGACAAAGGCTTGGGGTGGGGTCATCGACCTACACGCCTTAGCCGCAGCCAACAAGGTGGAACTCAAGCCTCAGATGGAGGCATGGCTCGAGACTGAGATCTATGTCGAGCGCGATACGGTGATTACCGCAATGGTCGGTTTTGAATCTCCAGCCAGATCTAACCGCATATCTGACGGCATAGGCAAACAGGGACGTTGGGAGGCGGAAGGTCAGCTCTTTGTCAACGGCATAGAGATCTTCCCTTCATTCGATTGGCACGAGCCTGAGAAGTATCGCTATCACTTCAACACATGGGGGCATCCAGGCGGAGAGATCCCCTACACCGATGAGCAGCTATTCTGGACTCGCACGCCATCGCGCATTCCACTAAAAAGCGGTTGGAATAAGATCCGACTCCACTCTTCGCGCCTATTTAACATCAACAACTGGGTAGCAGCATTTATCCCCGTTAGCATTGATCAGAATGGCAAACTCAGCGAGGCAAAGGGCTTACGTATGAGATAGGTTTTTAGGTTAAAAAAGATTTTACAGCGTAAGATATTGAATATAAAATAGTTTTTTATTACCTTTGCGGCGGTTTTGAAAATTTTAACAAAAAAATTATACAATTATGACAATCACAGCAGCTGATATTAAGATCGGTATGTGCGTTGAGATGGACAACAAGACTTACCTCGTTGTTGACTTCCAGCACTGTAAGCCAGGCAAGGGTCCTGCATTCGTACGTTCAAAGCTCAAGAATTTGGAGAACGGTTATGTTGTTGAGAAGACTTTCTCTTCTGTAAGCCAGAAGATTGAGCAGGTACGCGTTGAGCGCCGTCCTTACCAGTTCACTTACGAGGATGACTTGGGCGCACACTTCATGCACACCGAGACTTTCGAGGAGATCAACATCGACAAGAACCTTATCGACAACTACGACCTTATGGCAGATGGTCAGATCGTAGAGGTTATGTTCCACACCGAGAAGGAGAGTGTTCTTTCAGCAGAGCTTCCTCCTGTACTCGATATGGAGGTAACTTACACCGAGCCAGGTATCAAGGGTGATACAGCTTCAACTAACTCACTCAAGCCAGCTACAGTTAACACAGGTGCTACAGTTCGTGTTCCTTTGTTCGTTAACACAGGCGATAAGATCCGCGTTGATAGCCGCACTCGTGAGTACAAGGAGCGTATCCGCTAATTCTCCGAGTAAGGATATTTTACCACAAATGGGTGTCTGACCGACAAGGTCAGCACCCATTTTTTCATTAAATATATTCGGATGTTAGACATAATTTGCTTAAAATTTTCCTAAAAATATTTATAAACCCCATTGGTATTAATTTTCTTTTTACTACTTTTGCCATGCAAATGGAAAAATTGAGAAGTAAATATATGCTCTTTACATCAGGTCTCCTGATGTTATTGCTATTTGGTAGCTACTCCGCAAATACTTCTTTATTTAACCATAAACACATTGTGGACGGTATTGTCGTTGTCCACTCTCACTTCTATTCTGGTTCGGCTGAGACACCTCAGCATAACCATACGCCACAACAATTCTCTACAATCTCGGCTCTTTCACTCTTTGTCAGTTTAAGTGCCAGCATGGTTTTATTCTCATTCACTGTCAACAGAATAAGCCATAAGATAGAGACTATATATCACTTTCACGCTGAGCAATCAGCATTTCGCTGGATCTCGCTTCGCGCACCTCCCACATTCGTATTAAATTAATAGATTAGAACTGCCTTGCCGTAAGACGCATTCTTGATCCTTATATCTAACATATAAGGCAGTAGCATATTATTTAATACGAAACAACATGACAACTAAAAATATTCTATTTTTGGTAGCACTCTTTGTAGTTCTACCACTACAACTTATGGCAGACAATCTGCCAACCGCTGAGCCTATCGATCAGCGTAAAACAACCGATGCCAACATCACAGGTCACATAATCGACAAAAAGAGTGGTGAGCATATCCCATACGTTACACTATCTATCAAAAACACGACTTACGGCACAGTAGCCGATATTACAGGTCACTATTTCCTGAAGAATCTGCCTGCTGGCGAGTTTACACTCGTTGCTGAGATGGTCGGCTACAAGAGCATGGAGCAGAAGATTACGCTTCGCCCCAACAAGACCATAGAGGTAAATTTCATACTCGAGGAGCAGCCTCTCTCGATGGATGAGGTTGTGGTATCTGCCACTCGTAATGAGACCAACAAAAAGAGTTCGGCAACAATTGTAAACGTAGCCTCTGCCAAGATCTTCGAAAATACAGCCTCGACCAATCTTGCCGAGAGTATCCGTTTCCAACCGGGTTTGAGAGTAGAGAACTCGTGTGGAAACTGTGGAGCTGTGCAGCTGCGTATAAATGGTCTTGACGGACAGTATTCTCAGATTCTACTCGACTCAAGCCCTATATTCAGTTCGCTATCGGCGGTATATGGTTTGGAGCAGTTACCCGTGGCGATGATCGAGCGTGTGGAGGTTATTCGTGGTGGTGGATCGGCACTTTTCGGATCGAATGCAATCGGAGGTGTTGTTAACATTATCACCAAAGAGCCTCTGCGCAACTCTCTGCAACTAAGCCACAATTCAGGCATTATGGAGAGTGGCGACATGGAGCACAACACTTCGCTCAACGGCTCGTTCGTGTCGGATGACCATCGTGCTGGTATCTATCTGTTTGGCATGGTCAAGGATCGTGATGCTTACGACCGTAATGAGGATGGATTCTCTGACATCACTGGTATCAAATCCGAGACTATCGGCTTTAGAGGATATTACAAGGTTGCCCCAACAGCAAAGCTTACAGCCGAGTACCACCATATCGGCGAGTTCAGACGTGGAGGAGATAACATTGATCTACCACCTCACATGGCAGAGATTGCCGAGCAGACCGACCATAACATCAACGGCGGAAGCCTGCGTCTGAATTATTACGCACCTAACTCTCGCCACTTTGCCGATGTATATATCTCGGCTCAGGGCATCCACCGCGACAGCTACTACGGCACAGGCAAGGATCTGAATGCGTATGGCGAGACTCAGGATCTGACCTTGACCACAGGCGTGCAATACAGCTACGTTTTTGAGAAGTGCCTCTTCATGCCTGCACAGCTTACAGCAGGTTTTGAATATACATTCAACGACTTGGATGACCACTCCATAGGATTTGACCGTATCCTAAAGCAAAGCGTACGCACCGCAGGAGTCTATCTGCAGAACGAATGGCGTAGCGAGAAGGTAAATTTCGTGATCGGAGGTCGCCTCGACAAGCACAACATGATGAACAACGTGATATTCTCACCTCGTGCCAACTTGCGTTATAGCCCTACGGAGAACGTAGGACTCAGAGTGAGCTATTCGAGTGGTTATCGCGCACCTCAGGCATTCGATGAGGATCTGCATATTGACGCGGTGAACAACCAATCATCCATCGTAGTTCTGGATCCCGACCTCAAGCCTGAATACTCTCACAGTTTCAGTGCATCGGCAGACCTTTATCACAACTTCGGCACATTGCAGGGGAACCTGCTCGTAGAGGGATTCTACACCATCCTTGACGATGTCTTTGCGTTAGCTAAGACAGGTATAAACGATGCTGGATATATCCTTCAGACGCGTTATAACGCTTCGGGAGCCAAGGTTCGCGGTTTGAATACCGAGCTTAAGATCGGCATCCCATCTACCTTCGAGCTTCAGGCAGGCTACACCTACCAGCGTAGCTTATACAACGAGGCTGAGGAGTGGTCCGAGACGGTAGAGGCTGAGCGCAGAATGTTGCGTACGCCAGACCACTATGCATACTTCACTGCTACGGCTGATATCACAAAGCAATTCAAGGCTTCTCTGTTCGGAAACTACACAGGACAGATGCTTGTACAGCACAACGCAGGTTATATCGCCGAGGACCGCAACGAAATTACTCCATCGTTCTGGGATATGGGTGCGCAGTTGGCATATAAGTTCCACCTGACCAACTCCATCAACTTGGAGCTTTCGGGCGGAGTAAAGAACATCTTTGACAGCTTCCAGAATGACATCGACCGCGGAGCCAATCGTGACTCGGTATATATCTTCGGTCCTATGATGCCTCGAACATACTTCTTAGGACTTAAGTTTACGTTGTAAATCCTCAAGTTGTCGGCTCTGCGGTTACGAAAAATCTTATCTTTCGGTAGATTGTTTTGCATTTGAACAAATTCATACAACTTTGTATCCGACAGAAGATGAGATATTTAGATTTCTTCAATTCTAAGAATTTCAAGCAAAAAGTTGTAGAAAGCCACATATTATTAAAACCAAGCAGTCGGAATCCGATATGGATTATCCGACTGCTTTTTTGTAAAATTTTATTTGACCTCACCTCAGAAGATTACGAGCTATCTTTCCAACGCCTCAGCCAATGCCTCCATCGCATGGATGTTATCAGGCTTCATGCGTGAACGAATGGTAACCATAGGCTCAACAATATCTATCTCCTTCATCTGCTCCAACATCCCTCGCATCACACGACCAGCACAAGGTGCCCACGAACCATTCTCGATAATACCTACGCGGCGTTTCTGATAATTCTTGAGCTGCAGATGGTGCAGAAAATCATACATCGGAGGGAAGACATCAGCATCGTAGGATGAAGCTGCCACAACCAAGCGATCGTACTTGAATGCATCCTCAACTGCCTCTGCCATATCGTCTCGGCAAAGATCCGCCATACTAACCTTCTCAACTCCTCGATCACGCAACATCTGGGCAAAAGCTTCAGCCGCCTTAGCTGTACCTCCATGAATTGAGGCATAGGCAATAAATACACCCTCTGCTTCTGGCTCATAGCTACTCCAAGTATTATAAAGCGATATGTAGTAATCCAGATTCTCACTCAAAACAGGACCATGCAAAGGACATATCTTCTTGACATCGAGCGCAGCCATTTTTTTAAGCAGAGCCTGCACCTGCTGACCATATTTACCGCAAATATTAAAGTAGTAACGGCGTGCCTCACAAGCCCACTCCTCGCTGTGGCTCAATGCGCCGAACTTTCCAAAACCATCTGCCGAAAAGAGTATCTTCTCGCGCTGCTCGTATGTCACCATCACCTCTGGCCAATGCACCATCGGAGCCATAAAAAATTGCAGAGTATGATTACCGAGTGGAAGCGTATCTGCCTCCTTGACGGCTATGGTGCGTGATGAAAACTCCGCATCGTGGAAGAATTGTGGCAACATCTGTATGGCACGCGCCGAAGCAACAATCTGCATCTGAGGGAAACGCTCTATGATGTGATGGATACTTCCAGCATGGTCCGGTTCCATATGCTGAACCACCAGATAGTCGGGAGTTCTACCCTGCAAGGCAGACTCCACATTACCAAGCCACTCATCGCTTTTACGATTATCAACACTATCCATAATGGCAATCTTCTCATCGAGGATGATATACGAATTATAGGATACACCATTTGGTATAATATATTGGCTCTCAAAGAGATCGAGATCTGT